>CAZDNV010000029.1:0-18866 GCA_964506875.1 uncultured Candidatus Bathyarchaeia archaeon | reverse complement strand
GATCTCATTTCGTTGAAAGAGCCGACCAATCTGAATTCAAAGGGCATCATCCAGGATGTGACAGATTCGAGGCTCACACAATAACTGTGAGGGGGGACACCCTTTGTGCGGCTTGCGTGGGCTTGTTTTTGGGAGCTTTGGTGGCTCTGTTTGGAACCTTGACTTATTTTTTTGTCGGATGGAAAGGCATTCAGGCGCCGTTTGAAATAGTCTTGGCAGGCGAAGCAGGTGTCGTCTCGGGTTTTCTTCAGATCAAGTCTAAAGGTATTACCCGATCGCTACTGAATGCATTTCTTGTGCTCGGTGCCTACCTGGTTCTCGTCGGCATCGATATGCTAACACGAAGTCTAGTTATGGATCTCTACGTGATCAGTCTAATCATCGCTTGGATTTGGACAAGAATCCTGCTCTCAAAATGGGATCACAGAAAAATCTGCCAGACATGCCAGCTTGACTGTGAGTTGTGAGACCAAAATTAGGATCTGCGGCGTAGTCCATAGATTGTCCCAGCAATCAGCAGTATGCCGAAGGCAATGACGACGAGTGGCCACCATGGAACGTCATAGCTATATGTCTCCTTGAGAAGGAGGCTCATGCCCGCCAGAAGTATGGCCAAGCCGATGAACAAGCCGAAGATTCTCCTGCCCCGTGGAAGCCCAAAGCATTCACCCTCCATTCGTCTGTAGTGCTCACTTTCTCCCGTAACGTACAATCGCGTTCCACAGTTGCTGCAAACCTTCGCATCATCAGGATTCTTGGTTCCGCATTTAACACAATAAACCATTCCTTAAGTCTCCACCCTATTCTTTTGTCAAGGAAGCGTTTTAAGATTTTTGGTGTCCTTGCAGCAAAAAGCCCCTTACACACCCTGAAGCATGAAGATTTCCAATGTAGCACGCATGGCGAATCATTGAGCCTCTGATGCTAGGGAGCTGAGGCTCTCAGCTTGGTCAATGATGGAATCCAATTGGTTCTTGCTAAGTCTCAGACCATGGAGATATTTTCCACGAAGCTTTGTGCCTCTTAAGGTCGTATTTTCAATTGGCAAGGGCTTCTCGAATTCAACTACATATTTGAACTCGATAGCTTTCTTCCAGCCACACTTCTCACAGAGACGCCTTTCTTCCTCCGAAAGCTCATCCTTTCCGTAGATGATCCCTATAACACCGTAACCGACGAAAGCGTCTCCTGTGGCTGTCCTATGCAAAAAGAGCGTTGTTTGCTCAGGCTCCCATTTTCTCCTAGCGCTGGTAAAGTACATTGCATTGTCGAAAACCTGAGAAACCCACTCCTTGGTTGATATTCTTAGGATATAACCCATTGCCTCTGCCATAGGCTCGCCTATCAATACGAATGATCAGTTTGTGGATATATCACTATTCAATCGACATGTCGAGAAATCCCGCGCACAGCGTGATTAGATCCACAACACCTGATACTTGACTTGTTAAAGACTTCTGACAGTTTCGGCGGTTGCCGATTATCTGCAAGCTGATCCCATGGCACTTCAAGAACCTATAGGGAGGCGTTACGAGAAAGTGCATGCTGAAATCGTTTTGGTGACTATTGTTTTTCTCACTTAGCTTAAACGCTTAAATGCGCTCTTTCAATATTGAAAGCAAGGGAAGGCTATGGGCATATTTAGCAGGCTCAAAGCACCTAAGGGTACAATCTCAGTGACTCTGGACAAGGGCGAATATTCGTTAAAGGAGCCTTTAACCGGCAAAATCAACGTGTCAGCAGCGGAGGACTTTGAAATAGATGAGGTAAGGCTTGAGATCTGGGTAAGTGAGTTCACGAGGGCCTCGCAAAGCCAGAACATTGAAGGAACCACCAGAACTGTCACTGCTCAGCAAGACAATACGATACATAGCGGGAAAACAACCGTGTCGGGTAGAATGCATGCCTCAAATGGCTTTAGTCAGGACTTTCCGTTTTCTATAAACCTGCCACTTGGCATTCCGCCGACCTATCGCGGTCGCAACGCCAGCAACTCGTGGAAAATCAAAGGAGTTTTGGCTGTCAAAGGGCGCCCCGATGTCACAAGTCATGAAATAGAGATTCAAGTAAACCCTTGAACTGTCTTACGAACCAAGCACGAAGCCCTTGCACGCATCAGTCTATATAGGCCTTGAATCAGCAATCTTTCAAACGGAAAACGACAACTTCCACGTCAAGACTGCAAGGACACCGGAAGAGATCACTCAACTGTTGGAAGTAGGCTTTGAATACATATGCCAAAAGGGCGAACTGGTTTACTTCAGGAAGAGAAAATAAGGTAGTATGGTCCAGATTAAGGAAGTATCGCTATTTTTATTTCGGTCTTTGAAGAAGAAAGGAGTTGGAATGCTTCCTTGATCTCGTCCAGCTTCATTCTTCTGGTTACAAGTCGGCGTACGTCAATCGTTCTTGAAGAAATCAAGTCCAACGCCTTTCTGAAATGTAGCGGAGTCGTGTGAAAGGCGCCCAAAACCTTTACCTCTCCATAGTGCAGCAGCTCAGTGTCAATCCTTATTCCGGTTCCGGGGGGGCAGCCACCAAATTCTAATACGGTGCCCCCTTTTCTCACAAGCTTGAGGGCTTGTTCCCAAGTAGTAGTCAAGCCTATCGCTTCGATTACAATATCCGCGCCATACCCATTGGTCAGTTGCTTGATTTTATCGACAGTATTTTCATTTGCCCCGTTAATTGTCACGTCAGCGCCAAGCTTCTTGGCAAAATCCAGCCGTTCATCCACGAGATCCACCAGTATTGCCTTCTCGACTCCCATTCTTCTGATGGTTAATAGGTGTAGTAGACCAATAGGGCCGGCTCCGATGATGGCGACAGTGTCTCCCATTTTCACTTTCGCCTCCTCTATTCCATGCAACACGCATGCCAAAGGTTCGACGATTGCTGCCTCCTCATATGAAACGTGTTGCGGGACTTCCTGAGTGTTAACAGGAACCATATGCGCCGGAATTTTGATGTATTCAGCATAGGCGCCCCAAAGCCAAATCATGTTTTCGCAGAGATTGTATTTGCCCTTCCTGCACGTAGCACAGCGCAAGCATGGAGCGCTGTTTCCTGCGCGGACACGCATACCTCTTCCAGGCCACTTCAAGCCTTCGGCAACTTCAACCACTTCGCCTGCCCATTCATGTCCGAAGATCGTTGGAAGTCTTATGACCTTTTCAACATAGCCCCTCTGGTAAATCTTAAGATCAGTACCGCATGTCGTTGCGGCTTTGATTCTGACTAAGATCTCTCCATGTTCAGCCTGCGGCTTCTCGACATCCTCTACCCTCAAGTCTTTAATGCCATAAAGCATCGCTGCTTTCAATTCCTATTCCTCGTTAAGGACAATGACCTTGATGCTTCTTGAGCTATCATAAGCCGTTTCGAAAGCTTCTGCAGCATCGGAGAGTTTAAAACGATGTGTTATCAGGCTCCTCAGATCCAGCCGCCCAGATTCCATCAACTCCAAAGCTAGTCTTGTCTCTAGGTGCGAAGCTGAATATGATGGGATAAGTTGGACTTCCGTGAAAAAAAGCTTCTCTGGGCATATTTGCAGCTGTTCTTTAGGCGCTGTAGGCGCGAAAACGCACACTCTGCCTCCTTTGCGGCAAACGTTTATAGCATCTTCATACGCCTTCACGCTTGGGGCGGTGACGATAGCCATGTCCACACCTCTGCCATTCGTTTCAGCTTTGGCAACCTCTACGGGATCTTTTTCACGTGGATTGACCACAAAATCCGCTCCGAATCTTCTGGCCATATCCAGCCTAAACTCGAAGAGATCTGTGACTATTGTTGTTGTCACTCCATAAATCTTGGATAGTGCAGTGTGGATTAATCCGGTTGCACCTGCACCCATTATGGCTACTGAATCACCTACTTGCATGTTACACTTTCTCACCGCTCTCAGGCAGCATGCTAATGGCTCGATAAGACTGGCCTCTTCAAAAGACATGGAATCGGGTATTCGCAATGTGTCTGTCTGAAGGTTGAAAGCTGGAACCTTGAAGTATTGTGCGAGTCCACCTGGCTTGATGTTTGTTTTATGAAATCGCTCGCACATGGTAAAGTCTCCATTGCGGCAATAATGGCATGTTAAGCAAGCCACATGGTGATGTACGAAGACTCTTTCCCCAACGCTGAAATCCTTGACCTCCTTTCCTTTCTTGGCGACCAGTCCTGAAGGCTCATGTCCAAGCACTAGTGGTGCCTTGGCTTCCAAGTACCACTCCATAAGGTCTGATCCACACACCCCACAAGCCTTCATTTCAACTAGGATCTCGTCATCTTCTATGTTGGGAGTAGGAACTTCTTCGATTCTGATGTCTTTCTTGCCGTGGTAAGTAGCGGCCTTCATCTTGAATCAATGTTCTCTCTGGAATAGAGCACTTAAGACTTTCCGATTACATTCTAGACTCACGTCCACGTTAGCATGGAATATATGCTTGGCGCCCTCAGAACAACTCTCTTCAATAGGAATGCTGGCGAGGGAGACAGAGCATAAGGACAACGACGGTAGACGAAGCAAGAGAAAGCCGAGACGCCCTCATATCTAATGATCGCCATGGACATGGGCTGTTCTTCACTTTCGTCATGGCTTTCTTGACGCTGTCATCTTCAATAGTGCACGCGGGAGCAATGAAGGCTTTATAGGGGGATCGCGAATGATTGGAGACAAAGGGGAAAATCAACCGTGGCTAAAGATGAGATGATATGGGATCTGTCACAGCTTGTTGATAGTACAGACCCAGCTTCAGTTCAAAAGCAATTGGAGAGTATGGTCTCTGAAGCCGAAAAACTGCGAAGCAAGTATCATGGCAAGATCGCAGGACTAGACGCAAAAGATATCTTGGGTCTTCTGGAGTCGAAAGACGCGCTTACTCTGAAGTTCGAGGGTACAGTACGCTATGGGCAGCTTATGTACGGAGCCAACTCAACGGACGACACTGCAAAACAGCTTTATGACTCCGGACGCCGCGCTATGATGAAAGTTGGGCAAACCCTAGCCTTCATAGACATTGAACTTGGCAGACTGCTTGCCTCAAAGCAATCGCTAGTTGAAGACCCAGCTTTGGTTGAATACAAGCACTACCTAGAGCGTATCCTTCGCAGAGTCCCACATATGCTCTCCGAAACCGAGGAGCAACTCATAATCGCCAAAGACAAAAACGGCATTAACGCATGGGAAATGCTCCAAAGCGACTGGCTATCCACGCGAATGTTCACAATGGAAATCAAAGGTGAGAAAAAGACGATGCCTTACGGACAAATCATAGGATTCTACCAAAGCCCAGATCGCAACCTCCGCAAACAAGCCCGCCAAAGCGTCTTTGAAGGTCTCGGCAAAGACGACATCGTCTGGGCTAGTGCTGTACGCGCCGTGTGTGAGGATCATATGGAGATGTGCAAACTGAGAAAGTGGCCAACCCCAATGACCCAAAGCCTGATTGACAATGACGTGTACAAAGAAGCAGTCGACAGCCTAATGAAGACCATCCAGAACAGCACCAGACTCTATCAAAAGTACCTCAAGATAAAAGCCAAACTCATGGGTCTGCCCAAGCTCGCGGACTACGACATAGCAGCACCACTGCCAAAATCGCCTGAGAAAACCTACGCTTGGGCAGAAGCACGCCAAGAAGTAACCTCAGCGTACAGAGAATTCGACGAACAAATCGGTAACTGGATAAACGAGATGTATGAAAAACGCCACTTGGACGGCGAAGTACGTAAGGGCAAATCTTCAGGAGCATGGTGCGCTCCTTGGCTGGCAGGCAAGAGTGCTTACATCCTCCAGAGCTACAACGGACGAATGATGGATGTGTATACTCAAGCACACGAACTGGGCCACGCGATCCACGACTACCTCGCCTTAAGAGCACAGAAACCCAGCAACTGCGAGGTGGGCAGCTGCATAGCCGAAACAGGAAGCATATTCGGAGAGCTTCTCCTAACTGAGCGGCTACTCATGAACGCTAAAACAAAGGAGGAAAAACAAGCCATCCTCGCCATCGTGCTTGATGAGTTCGGCCTATCAGCCTTTCAAGTCTCAGCCCGAGTGTTCTTCGAACAGTCATTGTACGACGCCATAAAGCAAGGCCAATTCCTCGATGGCGAAGCAATTGCCAAATTGTGGCTGGCAGCAAGAGACAGGATATACGGCGATACAGTCGAATGGCTGGATGTGCTGAAGTGGCATTGGGCACCAACGCCGCATTACTATATGGCAAACTACCGCTTCTACAACTACCCATACGTATTCGCACAACTATTCGTCTTCGCACTCTACAGACTCTACAAGGAGCAAGGCAAGGGTTTCATTCCTAAGCTCAAGGCACTTCTGGCCGCAGGCTCAAGCAAGTCTCCACACGAACTGAGCATGGAATTGGGCTTCAGCATCACCAGTGATGCGTTCTGGCAAAAAGGCATGAAGCAAGCGCAAGAACTCATCGGCACGCTCGAAAAAACCCTATAGTTTCCACCTCTTTTTCTGATTGCTGCACAAGCCTTCAGGCATCACCGCACAATGCTAGGTGGATTGGAGCAAACACTCCAGTATGCTCTGCAACGTGTAAGAGGTATGGCGTGCGTGCTTTTTTGCGCGTCAGTTTTGTCTCTTGAGGTAGGCGACAGTGAACCTTCTGCCGTCTGCCAGGCTGATGTCTTGGACACTGACTAGTTCCCATCCTTCATTGCCTAGGGCGTTCAGGTCGTTTTGAACATCGTCTATGACCGGTCTTCTGTCTGCTTGGAAATGATCTGAATGAACCTTCGTCTTTATCGGGATCACCTTGTACTCCCACTTAGCCAATTCTGACACTGCCTCAAACATGGATTATTCAAGCTTGAGAGTTAAAGCATTTACTCAAGAAACAGTATTGACTCACTATCCTTGCCAGTTAGTCCACCTTAGCACGCGCTTCACAAACAAATCGAACTCATGATGGAGTCGCTGGGATTGGCTCCCAGCCCCGCACCCTCTATTTTCTGGCGCGCGCTGCTACTACGTGCTGCCGCGCAGTCATACGACAGCGTCCACATTTTCCACAAAGTCCTTGATCCTGCGCAGAAAATGCGCAGCAGGCGTACCATCTATTATCCGATGATCGTATGCTAGGCTCAAAACCGCTATCGACCTGACCTCGATTTTACCATTGTTCACGATGGGCCTGTCTTTGATAGTGCCAATACCGAGAATGGCAGCTTCAGGAGGGTTGATTATTGGCACGAAAAAATCGACTCCATATATACCCAAGTTTGTGATGGTGAAAGTGCCCCCTGTCACTTCTTCCTTGGCAAGCTTTCCTCCCCTTGCTTTTGCAGTCAACTTCTCGATCTCAACGTCCAGCTCTTGAAATGACCTCTTGTCAGCGTCGTGAATGACAGGGACGACTAAGCCATTGTCCGTGGCTACTGCGAAACCGACGTTTCTTTCATCGAAGATTCTGACTTGATCTCTGTCTATCGATGAATTGATCAGAGGGTGCTCCGTCAGCGCTCTTGCCACGATCTTGACCAGGACAGAGGTATATGAAACACGGAGTTCCTGGTGAAGAGTTGCAGCCCGTGAGAAGTCTACCTCCATCATTATCGTGCTGTGGGGAGCGGTCCTGAAGCTATGCGAAACCCGCTCGGCAGAAGTCTTCCTGAGCCCTGTCAAATTTATGATTTCCTTGACCCTCAGTGAAGTGCCACTGCTCTGCTCGATGGCATGTTCCACGTCTTCCTCAGTGATTCGTTTCTCTGGACCACTTCCTCTGACCCGTTGCAGATCTATTCCATGTTCCTTTGCCAGCCGCTTGGCTGCGGGGGACGCTAGAACATGCCCTTCCGGTTGAGCCATTGAAGTAGGTGGCTCATAGATTGCTTCCACTTCTAAAAAAGGTTCACTTACGTCCGTTATGATGCCTAGAACCTCGTTGACAGGCACATCAGCACCTTCGCCAACCAGAATCTTCCGCAATATACCTGAGCTCGGAGCCTCTACATCATAAGTAGCTTTCTCGGAAACCACTTCCACGAGAGGCTCATCCTTCTCAACATGATCCCCTTCCTTCTTATACCACTTGCCAACGGTGCCCTCTTTCATGGTTAGGCTGAGCCTCGGCATAACCACATTTGTAACCATTTCAGACCACTTCTTTTACCGCCTTAACTATGGACTTCTCGCTTGGTATTACGAATTGCTCTAGGGCTGGACTGAATGGAATAGGTGTGTCAGGCTCTGTCACCCTCTTTATAGGGGCATCTAAGTAATCTACGGCTTCCTCAGCCACGAGGGCTGCGATTTCAGCACTTACACCAGCAGTCTTGCAGTCTTCACTCACGACAATCAGTCTTCCCGTTTTCTTGACTGACCTTATAATCGTCTGCCTATCCAAGGGTGTTAGTGTTCTCGGGTCAACAACCTCTACACTCACGCCTTCTTTTTTGAGCAAGCTAGCTGCAGCAAGAGCCTTATGAATCATGTATGAAGCAGCCACTATAGTAGCATCTTCTCCGTCGTTCTTAATGTCAGCCAAACCAAAAGGAAGCGTATATTCCTCTTCAGGAACCCCATCTTGAATTGGATACAGCAACTTGTGTTCACAGAAGAGAACCGGATTGTTTCCGCGTATGGCCGTCTTCAAAAGCCCTTTCGCATCGTAGGGTGTTGATGGCACCGCCACTTGCAAGCCGGGAACGTGCATAAACCATGCTTCTAAGCTTTGTGAATGATGAGAAGCGATGTTCACACCAGCACCGAAAGGTGTTCTTATGACGATGGGGCACCTTGCCTGCCCGCCGAACATATAGTGGACCTTCGCGGCCTGATTCGCTATTTGATCCATCGCGAGAGCCGTTAGATCCCCAAACATTATTTCAGCTACTGGCCGCATTTCTGTTATTGCTGCGCCTACAGCGGTGCCTACTATTGCTGATTCAGATATGGGCGTGTCTCTTACTCTCTCGTCCCCAAATTCCTCCGCCAAGCCTTCAGTCACTTTGAATGCCCCTCCCCAGGATCTGCCGATGTCTTCTCCAAGCAGAAAGACCGTAGGATCCCTTCTCATTTCTTCTCTCAAAGCTTCTCGAAGCGCATCTCGATATGTTATCATACGCATACCAAACTCTCCCTAAGCGTATACGTCCTCCAATGCTTCTTCTGGAGATGGAAATGGACTTTCCATCGCGAAAACAACAGCCTCTTCAATCTTTTTTGTCGCATCCTCTTCAATCGCTCGAAGCTTGCCTTCAGAAAGCGATTTCTTCTGTATCAGGTATTCTTTGAAGCATTTCAATGGGTCTTTTCTCAGCCATTGCTGTACTTCCTCCTTTGGTCTATATCTGGCCGGGTCAACCCGCGAATGCCCCTTCTGCCTGTAGGTCTTGCATTCAATGAGCACAGGGCCATCGCCGTTTCTCGCCTTCTCAACGGCAAGTCGCGCGGCGTCATAAACCCTCAAAACGTCATTCCCATCGACTATCATGCCTTGAATCCCATATGAAGATGCTCGATCAGCGATGTTTTCAATGTTCATGACACTAGATTGACGCGTCCCCATAGCATACAGGTTGTTTTCACATACGAAGACAACAGGCAGCCTCCATGTGGATGCCAAGTTTAGGCTCTCATGAAAGGTTCCTTGGTTTGAGGCTCCCTCTCCGAAGAAGCAAGCTACGGCTTGGTTTGTCTTCCTGAGTTTCGCTGAAAGCCCTGCGCCGACAGCTATGGGTAATCCAGCTCCTACTACTGCAGACGCACCCAGCATACCTATGCTGAAGTCAGCTATGTGCATTGAGCCGCCCTTTCCCTTGCAGTAACCAGTTTTCTTTCCCAAGATCTCGGCCATGATTCGCTTTAAATCGGCGCCCTTAGCTATGCAATGCCCATGCCCTCTGTGAGTACTCGTAATGTAATCATTTGCCTCGAGCGCACTGCAGACGCCCACTGCCACGGCCTCCTCGCCGGCATAAAGGTGGATTGTTCCTGGAACAAGGTTTTGACCATACAGCTCGAAAACCTTCTCTTCGAAAAAGCGTATTTCCACCATCTTTTGATACATCTTGGCCAATTCGTCTTCTGCCAGAATGCACATTGATTTTCACGTCCGATGAAGTCTCGGATCACCTCTTATAGACCTTGCCGCTTTTATATTAACCTATAATTGTAACAGCCAAATGGTGGCACGATGAAACTCACAGCAACCTGCATCATTGTTTCCATATTCTTGAATAGCGTCTTGTATGCATGCCCAACTGCCTTCCTATACGCCATAGCTGGGCAGGAGGCAAGCATAGACCTCCCGAGGTTCGAAGTCGATGATGCTTTCATCGGAGACATGAGCCACATTATCACAATAAGCAACCCTACATCGCATGCAGTAACCTGCCCGAAGCTTATCATACCTCTAGTTAGGAATGAAACCGCACGTCACTATGTCATCATAGAAAGAATCCTCTTGCCAACAGGCCAACCTTCTGTAACCACTGACAGCTCAGGGAGCTTGTACGCAAGATGGGAGAACATCGTCGTAGGCGCTAAGCAAGATCTGATAGTGGAAATAGACTACCACATACTCTCATTTGGGATTCATTACCACATTAGTACGAGCTCAACGACTGACTACGACAGAAACTCTGATTTCTACAAAATGTACACACAGCCTGAACCACTAATAGAATCGGATAATCCAGAGATACTTTCTGAGGCACAGAATCTTATCCGAGACACCAACAGCTCTCTAGAAAGAGTTTCAGAGATATACGATTTTGTCATCACGAACCTACATTATGCTATTCAGAGTGAGGAAAGGGGAGCCCTATGGGCCTTGGAAAACAAGGCTGGCGATTGCTCCGAGTACTCTTATCTTTTTGTTGCTTTGTGCAGAGCAGCAGGGATTCCTGCCAGAATCCAAGCAGGCTTTGCATTCCACCTCACTAATAGCGTCACAGAGGACGGCCATATGTGGGTAGAATACTACCTGATGAACTACGGGTGGGTACCTACCGATCCTACATGGCGTCTGTTCAATGCAATAGACTTTAGACATTTCAGTTCAATTCAGAGCAAGCCTGAAGAAACACCATATGCGAACTACGTGCTTGATAGCCCAGCTGATTCTGGACTTAGTGATAAGCAGACTGTCTCGCTGAAGCCCTGCTTGAGTTTTCTCAATGAACCCCCACTCTTTGGAAAAATCGCGAGTGCTACACAGAAGATAAGGCAGGCAAGGACAACGATGTTGGTGGGGAAGATTATTGGCTCGTCTTGCATTTTCCCGTCAGAAACGGCAACAGCTGAGCACGAGCTTCTCGAGAGCAAGATCCTTCTCCAAAATGCAGTCATACAACCTGATGAGATGTGTATCGATCAGTGTTTGGCAATAGCTGAAGAGACGACGAGAATAGTGTGGGCAACCGTCTGGAAAACGCTAGTCATGTATGTTGGTGCAGCAATGACGATCGTAGTGGTCGTTGCGGTCTTTTTGAGACGACGTCGACCCAGCGCGCCTTCTATGGTTGGAAATGCAGGGAAAGCCATATAGAGTCACAAAAGACACAATATGAATATGATAATAAAGACTAATAACAATGTGCTTGATTGACATCGTGAGGTTGACAAATGCAGAGGTCCTATTCGAAGCTTCTCGGCATCGTTGGCAAGCCCAATACAGGTAAATCAACCTTCTTCAGCGCATCAACACTCGCATTTGCGGAAATCGCAAACTATCCGTTTACCACAATAAAGCCTAACAGAGGAATTGGCTACGTACGGACGCCTTGCGTACATGAGGAATTCAACGTTAAGGATACGCCGGTCAATTCTCTGTGCCTCGATGGTATTAGACTCATTCCAGTTGAATTCATTGACTGTGCAGGCCTAGTTCCTGGGGCTTGGGAAGGACGAGGATTGGGAAATCAGTTTTTGGATGAAATCAGAAAAGCCGACGCCTTGATCCACGTAGTAGATGCTTCGGGTGGCACAGATTCGGAGGGGAGGCTATGCAAGGCTGGTGAACACGATCCTCTTGAAGACGTGAAATTCCTTGAACATGAAATAACCATGTGGATGGCAAACATACTAAGGAAAGACTGGCCAAAAATCGCCAGGACGGTAGAAGCCGAGTCAAAAGACCTCTTCACGATGCTAGAAGAAAGGCTAAGCGGCTTGTCAATCACTCGCCACCACATTCTTGAAGCAGCAAGAAAGACAGGACTAAACACTGACAAACTCACAAGCTGGAGTGAAGAAGATTTCTTGAGATTCGTAGACACCCTCAGGCAGACAGCAAAACCGATGATAATAGCCGCTAACAAAATGGACATGCCTTGCGCCGGACAGAACTTGGAAAGATTGGGAAAATCAAACTACATTGTCGTCCCATGCTGCGCAGAAGCAGAACTCGCCCTTAGAAGAGCAAACGAAAAGCAGCTCATAGATTATAGGCCAGGAGACTGCAATTTCAAAATATCTAAACCGGAAAAGCTTAGTCCAGATCAGATAAAAGCACTCGAAACCATAAGGGAAAAGCTTCTTCTGAAGAATGGATCAACTGGCGTTCAAGAAGCAGTAAACACAGCTTATCATAAGCTCCTAAACATGATCACAGTCTACCCTGTTGAAGATCTTGAGCATCTAGCGGACCATGACGGAAGAGTCCTGCCCGACGTGTACCTCGTGCCATATGGTACGACGGCGCGTCAGTTTGCCTACATTATCCATACGGAACTTGGACAAGGATTCCTATACGCAATAGAAGCACGAGAAAGAAGAAGAGTAGGAGAGGATTACATACTCAAAGATAAGGACGTTCTTTCAATAGTAAGCACAAAGAAAAGGGCATGATTCTATGCGCCGAAACGTCTAGCGCGGTTTTCGTAAGTTCTAACAGCCCTCAAAAGATCGATCAGACGAAAATCCGGCCAGTACACGTCAAGAAAACAGAGTTCACTATAGGCTGACTGCCATAAAAGAAAACCGCTCAGCCTTTCTTCTCCTGAAGTCCTGATAATGAGATCTGGATCCTGCTTCGGCATGTGCGACGTGTACAGATGCTTCTCGAATGTTTCTTCGTCAACTTTCTCGGGGCTCAGTTTGCCCGCATGCACGTCTTCGGCTATCTTTCTGGCAGCATCAACAATTTCTGCCCTGCCACCATATGCAAAGGCAAAGTTGAGAAAATACTCGCCGTAATCTTGTGTCGCCTTCTCCACATCAGTTATGATGTGCTGCATGCTTTCAGGCAGAAGATTCGTGCGACCTATGACTTTGACTCGAACTCTGTTTTCGTGTATGCGCTTGTCTGTAAGTATCTTCCGAAGGTTTTCTTCAGCAATGCGCAGTATCTCCTTGACTTCATCGCTCGAGCGGCTGAAATTCTCCGTAGAGAATGCATATAGAGTGATTGATCTAACATCAAGTTCTAGACACCAGTCAATCAGTTGCTCAACTTTTTCGGCGCCCTTCTCATGGCCAGACCAAGGGTTGAGGGCCTTGTCATGCGCCCATCTTCTGTTTCCATCCAGTATGATAGCTATGTGCTCAGGTTTTGCCCCATTCCTAACTTGCCTCCACAGCCATTTCTCATAAAGCTTGTAAACACCGATCACGGAAAGAAGGGTCTTGAACATCAGCCAAACCTCGCCTCGCTTAACGCGTCAGCACATCGGCAATCGCGCCTACGCGCTAACAGCAAGTCGTTGGCCGTCTCGATCAGAACTCCCTTCAACATCGGAAGTACTCGATCTGCAATCTTGGACATCTCCGAAGCAGTGAGCCTCTGCTGCATGCCGGCAGCTTTGTTTGAAACATAGCAGATGCTTGCATAGCACATTTCAAGTTCTCTCGCAAGTACCACTTCCGGAAAGCCAGTCATGCCAACGACATCGCATCCCAGTCGTCTAAGCATTTCGATCTCCGCGGGAGTTTCATATCGGGGTCCTTCTGTGCAAGCTAGAACCGCTTGATCCCACACGTGCAATCCAGCTTTCTTGGCGTTCTCAACGAGTAGATCGCGTATTTCTGGACAGTAGGGCTGGGTAACGTCAACGTGCGTCACTGGGGCGTCGTCGTAAAAGGTCGTGCAGCGGACCTTTGTGAAGTCCACAAAATCATGAGGAATCACTACGTCGCAGGCAATGAATCTGTCGTTGATGGCGCCGACGGCGTTCGTGGCCAAGATCCTCTCCACTCCCATCTCGTGGAGTGCGTATATGTTCGCTCTGTAGTTTATTCTATGCGGTGGAACGGAATGCTCCAGACCATGTCTTTGAAGAAAAGCTATTTCTGCGCCGTCTACGCTGCAGACACTCAGTGATTGAACCAGTCCATATGGCGTTTTCGCCTGAACTGACTTCATGCCCGCAAGTGAGTTCTCGAAGCCTGTCCCGCTGATAATCGCGATTTTAGCCTTGGCCAAACTCTTCGACCTGCTCTCTGGTCTCCCCAAAGAATTCTCTGGAAGATCTATGGATCACGAATATGACCAGAACAGACGCTACGCCTATCAGGATTCCCACAACAACCGAGAATATTAGTCTCTCCAAGGCCCCGTCCTCCCTAAGTAGCAGATCAGAGGTTGCCTCCATGATTTGCCTGGACCATCCGACGGACACGATTAATGCCGCATTGCGCAGCAGTCTCGGATCTCTTTCAAGATACCATCTTATGGCTCTTCCCAGCAATGCTGCACAAATGCCGACTACTATTAGCGTTATTGATTCTTTTATGAAAGAACCCGATATGCCTGGGAAGTTGCTGAGCCAATTGGGCAAGTCTGGCGGTCCTACGTTTGCTGCCGCATACGTAGCTGCGTTCGCCCATCCCAAGTAAACGCCCATAACTATGCATAGCGCACCTGCAATTGCAGAGAAGTTCGATATTTGGACTCGTAGCGATGGCGGCGTATACTCTTGCGTCCAGCGATAGAAATTCCTAACCGCCTTGTCGACTCCGAAGCCTTTCACAACTAGGAACGCGCTCAGAACGAAAATGAACGCGTACCAATACACGTAGGAAGGAACGCCCATTAAAGAAAGCACCCCCAGAACTAGGACTAACACTCCTGGCAGACCCAATGCAATGCGGGCGTACCGGGGGTTTTCTGTAATCATCTTTAAATATCGAGCGAAAATGGCGGCTGTCTCTTCAATCGACTCACTGTGCTTGACTACAATCCGTCTGACGGATGAGACAGGCACTCTCGACTGTATGAGCGGAAGAACTGCCTCATCCGAGTAACCATCGGTCACAAGGATAACCTCACTGGCAGAAAACGAATCGAGTAAGTCGCCCAGTTCGCCTACTATTTTTCTGTCGGCTCCAACGCCCCCCAGTTCAGACCCTGAAATGGTCGCGATTTCAAAAACCTCCTCTGATTTGGCTTCGCTTTTCAAGCGATCATACGTTCGAATAGCCTCGAACATTGCGTTAGCGTCTGGTTCCTCAGGGTCTCGCAAAGCCAAGGTTACTGCAGCGTCAAGGTTCTCCCTCCTTCCAACGACAGGAGTCTTGACCTCAGCCTTTGCTCCAAGATCACCATCTCTATCCACACAAAGAACAAGAATGCGCTTCTGCTCTTTCTGTAGCGTTTCTTCCTTCACCATTTTGTTCTCTATTCTGTGTATATCCAGAAAAGGTTCACTTTAAGCTTGTGTTTTACTGCCGAATTCCATGCTTTATGGTCAACTCCCTTTCGTTTCCTGAACACCGCTATGCGTTGTTGGTGGCAAGCCCACGTTGGGATAGGTCGTAGTATGGATCTCGACACTTTTTCCGCAATAGTGTCACTATCTAGATAAGGCCTATCCTGAGGGTCTCACGAGTACCTTTGGCGATAAGGGACTATATTGGCCGTTCAGTCACTTTCCATGGACACTTCACACCGAGGATAAGAAGGTGGAGCATTGCATTTGCGCCAGTGGAATTTGCATGTACGGGGTCTGTCACTAGCTATGGAGGAAAGACTCCACGTGTTGGGTGAGGAGAAGGTTGGTTCCGCGGAGAAGCCTTTGAATGGTTGTCGTCTGTTTTTGTCTTATTCGTCGATTCCTTTTTCGGCAAGTAATTGAAATTCTTCCCACGTCAGTTTTTCTCCGCGTTTCAATTTCTCTTTTGCTTGCTGCTCAAGTTCGCTTCGAATGGCCTCCTCGCTTTGCTTCTTCGCTCTTGCTTCTTCCTCTCGCAACTCGCCTCTAACTTGCCTTATCTGATTGAGCACGTTAGCTATTTCTTCTTGGATCGGCTTTTCCTTCTCTCTCGTTTGCACGAACGTCTGGTGCAGGCTGTCAGCTTCTGCCTTGACCCTTTTTGATTCTTCAATTCTCTCCAGCATCTTCTGGTGGCACTCTTGGCTTTTCTGGGCCGATTTAGTCAGTCCGTCATGGCAGGATTTGCCTTCAGCTTGTAGAGCGTTGATTTCGGTCTGAAGATCCAGAATCTTCTGTTTCAGTTGTTCCAATTTCTTGTAGACGTTAAGCTGAGTTTCGATTTGCTTGACCTGTTCAACAAGTTCGTTTTCCTCCTGTAGGCTGAGAGACGTCGTTTGGATTTTCCATTCCAAGCTGTCGAATTGCTCCTGCAACAATCGAAAAGCCTGCGAAGGCTTTTTGTCTGCTACAGCTTTGACTTCTTGGCGTATGCTCTTTATTTCTTCGATTTTCCGCTTGATTTTTTCTCTCGCTTCATCTCGTTTCTGTTTCAGCTCTTTGACTTTCTCGTTGGCCTCGTCCCTTTCATGCTTGAGTTCGGTTACCTTGTCGCGAATTTCCTTGAACCGTTCATTACGTCTGTCTCGCTTTTCTGCCCACTCGCGCGCTTCATCTTCAAGCTTGCTTCTCTGTTCTTTCAGAAGCGAAAGCTTGTTGTTCAACTCTTCTATTTGTTGCCGCCGTGACAATCGGGTTTTTCCTCTTCTTTTTTCTCCGCCCAAGAATGGTTTGACTAGTTTTGCTCTTGAATCACCATTGTCCACGAGCACTTCTTCAAATGCCTTTCGATGCTAAAGAAATCAGTCATCATCTACTCAAGAATTATTCTTGCGTCGACGGTTTTTGCTCCCTTTTCATAGACCATTATCGGGTTCAGATCGAGCTCCTTGATTTCCTTATGTTCCATCACCAGCTTTGACGTGGCCAGTATGATTTTGACTATGGCATTGATGTCTGCCGGCGGCGAACCCCTATAGCCCTTCAAGAGAGGATATGCCTTAACCTCTTCGATCATCTCGCGAGCCTCTTCCTCCGTCACGGGGGCAACTCTGAAAGTCACGTCTTTCAATACTTCAACGAAGACGCCGCCCAATCCGAACATTATCGCTGGACCAAACTGTGGGTCCTTGACCGAGCCTACGATGACTTCAGTCGAGACCGGGGCCATTTCTTGGATGAGCATGCCTATTATTCTAGCCTTGGCATCATGTTTTTTTACGCTGCTCATTATCTGTTTGTAAGCATTCAAAACCGCTTTTTCGTCTTTCAAGTTGACTACGACGCCGCCGACATCTGACTTGTGAATAATGCCTGGCGAAACTATTTTTAGAACAACAGGAAATCCGATCTTTTGCGCAAGTCTGACTGCTTCTTGCTCATTTTTTGCCAGTTCAGATCTCGTAACTGGAATTCCATAGCCTATGCAAACAGCTTTGGCTTCAGTCTCAAGCAGGTTTTTTCTTCCTTCCTTCTCAGCTTGAGCGAAAGCCTGTAACGTCTTTTTCAAAGCCTACAACTCCGGTTTGGTGATTTGTTTATCACTTGTCTCTTGGCTTAAAATTGTTTTGCCAAGACATCGATCCTGGGAATGTCGAGACAGCATGTTCTTCTGCTGGTTGCCTTTATTCAAAACTAGCGTTGGAGGCTCCTGGCTTTCAAGTCTATAGTGGGGGGTTGAAGCTGTTCTGGTAGTACCACACGTATGTTTCTTCATTGGCTACGAGGTGTCTATCAACATTTTCCCAGACTATTGAATAGGAATGATCCGTGCTGTTCCAAACCCAGTAGGTCCACCCAAAAGCTCCCTGTTTACTGACGCCATTAATAGATAAGATTTCAGTTCCCAACATGCCCGTCTGATATGTTACGTTGGCAACCTGTTTTGTAACGTCAAACAGAGTCTGTCCCGTCAATCCTTTGGTATTGTTCTGCCATATTCTTGACCCATTGCCATAGTCTACGCCCAAATCTACGCTGATTAGCACACCACCTACCCTATTGCGGATGTCTGCACCCTGAACCCAGTAGTAAGCTGCTAAAAAAGAGGCGATCAGCGCCCAGCATGCAAGCAACATGCTTAGCAGAACCCATCTATTTCTTAGGAACGTCAAAGTTTTCACTCCTAACGACTCTTAACAACGCATTAATCGCCGGCACACAGCCCACTCCAAAAAAGAACGCGTTACTAATCATGTGAACGATCCCAAAAGTGGCGAACCCAAAGACCACAGAAAACATCACGTTCGAGTTAGTGAAATATCCCCAAACGATGTTCGTGATAAGATCATAAACAAAAGTTAGGAACACGCTTACAAGACCGAAAAAAATCCCTAAATTGAAACGCCAACTCACCGACCCCCTGAACTCGCCTGGATTAACGCTTCGTCGAACCAAAGCTCCTGCAAGCCCGTAGATCGACTCCGAAAACATCGTGGCAAACCACACAGGAAGCGAAAAACCCTGTGGGTTCAACGTTCCATAAATTGTCCAAGGAACAATACCAGTCAAGGCACCCACGACTGGACCAAAACAGAACCCACTAACAAACACGATGAGATCCATCAGTTTAACGTTTGGCACTGATATCAACGCATAATTCGTGGCGACCGAAAGCCCAGCAAGAGTCACGATTATGGCGATTCTGCGCGAGTTCATCAGGTTGGATGGATTATCCAACC
>CAZDNV010000028.1:0-19284 GCA_964506875.1 uncultured Candidatus Bathyarchaeia archaeon | reverse complement strand
AGCTAGGCAGAAAAGTCAAGCAGTATGTTGAAAAGGGCATGCTAGTTCCAGATGACGTAGTCTTAGAAGTCTTGAAACAACGTCTCGAAAGAGTGCCAAGAGGAAAAGGCTTCATTCTGGACGGGTTCCCCCGAACCATAGATCAGGCAAAGGCTCTGGATAGAGCAACAGGAGTTGATGTCATAATCAAACTCAACGTGCCAGACTGGATAATCATTGAAAGATTATCCACTCGAAGAATATGTAAAGGCTGCGGGGAGATCTACAACATTCTTCATCTGAAGCCCAAAGTGGATAATGTCTGTGATAAGTGCGGTAGGGAGCTTTACCAACGTTCAGATGACACTGCCGAAGTCATAAAGGGAAGAATAGAAGTCTATGAACGCCAGACCCAACCGATTCTTCAATACTATGCACAAAGAAAGATTCCCCAAGTGGAGTTCACATGTAAAGAGATAGACATGGATCCTAACGTTGCCGTGGAAGCCATTTCAAAAGATTTGAAGAGATTGAAGCTAGTTTAGCAGTGCCCTGCAGGTGACATGAAACCTGAGCATCCATCTCCACACGCTGCTCCAGTTCTTGTTCTAGGCGCCCGCGCCAATGCGAGGGAGATTGAGAAAAATCGAATATCGCACGTGAAAGCATATAGCTGAGAGGCTTTTCTCTTGAGCCGAGGAAAAGGCGTTGCCTAACCTACGTCTGCTGTTGAATGATGAACCAGGGAAAAAAGTGCTCTTGCTGGGTAATGAGGCCATCGCAAGAGGTATTCTTGAAGCAGGCATAAGCATAGTTACAACGTATCCTGGGACCCCTGCCTCAGAAATCGGTGACTCCATTTCTGAGATAGCCACTGACGCCAAGTTGTACATGGAGTATTCCACGAATGAGATGGTTGCAGTCGAAGTTGCGGCTGGGGCAGCAAACTGCGGAGTCAGAGCGTTGACAGCTATGAAACATGTCGGATTGAACGTGGCCGCAGACGCAATCATGACGTTGGCTTACGTAGGGGTAAAAGGCGCCTACGTGATAGTCACTGCAGATGACCCTGAATGCTACAGCTCACAGAACGAGCAAGACAACCGCTATTACGCTTTGCTGTCAAATCTGCCCTGTCTAGAACCATCCAGCCCGCAGGAAGCAAAAGACATGGTGCTTTCAGCCACAGAGATCTCAGAGAAACTTGAACTGCCAGTACTGCTGAGAACCACCACTCGAGTAAACCACACTCGTGCGCCGGTCACGTTTGGCAAGCTGACTAGACCAAACTTGAAAGGTGAACTGGTTCGAGACGCAAAACGTATGGTCATGATTCCAGCACATGCCAGACTAATGCATGAGAGGCTTCTAGAGAAGACGGCCAAAGCCAAGGAGATAAGCGAAAACTCACAACA
This sequence comes from uncultured Candidatus Bathyarchaeia archaeon, assembly GCA_964506875.1. Classification (GTDB taxonomy): domain Archaea; phylum Thermoproteota; class Bathyarchaeia; order Bathyarchaeales; family Bathycorpusculaceae; genus CAZDNV01. Next base: position 17,890 of record CAZDNV010000028.1, on the reverse strand, counting down.
CAACATGGTTACGCGCAAAGGGAAAAGCGAGACAGGCATAGTCTCCTCAAGTTCAGCCTACAACTACGCCTTCGAAGCTACAGAACTTCTGGAGCTGGACGCAAGCATCCTCAAACTTGGAATGACACACCCACTTCCCGAAAAAGCGATTGGACAATTCCTGGAAGAACACAGAAGAGTCGTGGTCATAGAAGAGCTTGAACCATATTTGGAGATACAGACTAAGGCAATAGCCAAGGATTATGCACCTTACGTTGAGATTCAAGGGAAAATGAATAGAAGCTATTTCCCAAGGAAAGGAGAACTCTCCACACGCATCGTTGCGGTAGGCCTGGCTGAGATAACAGGAAAACAGCTGACAGTAGACTTCGAAACAAAAGAGAAAACCTACGCCTCAATCACCAAGGATCTACCGTCGCGACCGCCACTCTTGTGCGCCGGTTGTCCACATAGAGCCTCCTTCTACGTCATAAGAAAGGTCGGAGGCGAGAAAGCAAGCTACCCAACAGACATAGGCTGCTATGCACTAGGAGTTGCACCTCCTCTGAACGTTGGCGACCTACTGATATGCATGGGTTCAGGCATAAGCACCGCTCAAGGGATCAGCCGAGTCACTGATTCTCCATCGATCGCCATAATAGGCGATTCAACATTTTTCCATGCCGCCATCCCTGGACTCATAAATGCCGTTTACAACAATGCTAATGTGACTTTGGCTGTTTTAGACAATGGTACCACAGCGATGACGGGGCATCAACCACATCCTGGAACAGGTTTGACAGGCATGGGCAGTACCTCAGAGAAGGTAAGTATTGAGAAGGTCGCTGAAGGATGCGGAGTAAGACATGTGAAAACAGTTGACCCCTTCAAGATCAAAGAAGCCGCAGCAGTTTTGAAAGAAGCATTGCAGCATTCAGGACCTTCGGTCGTGATTTTTCGCGCACCCTGCACTTTGTTGGCTGTCAGAGAAAGAAGACGCAAAGGCATCAAAACAAAGCCTGCCCGAATACTCGACAAGTGCACCAACTGCATGACCTGCATCAAGCTACTTGGCTGCCCAGCATTGGTCGTTGACAGTGGAAAAGTCAGCATCGACGAAGCTCTCTGCGCGGCTTGCGGATTATGTGTCTCACTTTGCCCATATGGCGCTATAGAATGTGAGGGTTGTTAAGAATGAAGGAATTCAACATTGTTCTGGCAGGCGTCGGCGGACAGGGCACGATCTTGGCTGCTGAGATTCTTGGTGTTGCAGCAGTCAAAGAAGGACTGAACGTACGAGTGAGCGAAATCCATGGAATGGCACAACGTGGAGGAGCAGTAACCTCCAACGTCAGAATTGGCGAGAGAGTTCAATCGCCAACAGTTATGGAAGGACAGGCAGATGCGCTAATAGGCTTCGAACCTTTGGAAACACTGCGCAACATCAAGTTTGCCTCAGAGAAAACACTGGTGATATTAAGCGATCAGAAGATCCGACCTGCGGAGCTCTCGGCTAAGAACGTTTCCTATCCCAGCATGAAAGAGATTGCAGAAAAGATCAGTCGGTTCACCAAGAAGATGATAGTCGTCGAGACGGAGAGATTGGCCGAGGAAGCAGGAAGCGATTTGACGCAGAACGTCGTCTTGCTCGGGGCACTAACTGCAACAGGCAAGTTGCCCATCAAATATGAAGCAATAATAGAATCTTTGAAGGAGCTTGTGCCGGAAAGACACTTGGAGATGAATATTAAGGCCTTCAGGCTTGGCTACGAACACGTGAAGAGGAAAGCTTAGGCACCTCAAGCCTTGGGATTGGCTGGCTTGCCCTTTTCGTATTCCAGAATTGCCTTCAATATGCCTTGGTAGAGCTTCATGTCCGAAACATTAACCAATGGAATCTGAAAGCTCCTATCGATTTCAAAGATTTTCTCGTACTTAGGGAACTCTGCATAACAGATTTGGCTTACAGGAAACTCGTTCTCTTTCAGTTCATGCTCAAAGGACGTCTCATATACTTCCAAGCACAGAATGTAGCCATCTATCCAGTATAGCCTAGTCTCCCCGTAGGTTGCTGCACACCATGCAATGTTATTGACAGAACGCTTGTCCAGTCCCAGAATCTTTATTTTTCTTGTCGGCGAAATCTCCACTTCCATGCCATTCTCACTCCCTAAATGGACTGTCTAATACTTCCTTGGCCTTGCTACTAATTATCGGCCCAAGCCCATGGACAGTCTCAGACCAGTCATCAACATTTATGAGAGCATTTCGCGGAGTCTGATAGGATTTCAGTACTGCTATAGCCTTCTCTCTTCCGATATTCGGCAGGCTCGCTATGAAGTATATTTGAGCATCAGTCAAGCCGTCAACCTTCTTGAATGCATGAACCGTTGGGGCTCTCTTTTCAACTATCTGCTCTTGACGCGCTGCAACATAGAGAAAATCAACAGTCTCCTTGTATGAAGTCGTATTCACTATAGCTATGCCGTTCCGGGCGAGGTTGAACATCGCGCCCCACACTGCTGCTGGCTGAATCCTGCTGTACTTGTAGATTACCGGCAGATAGCCCTCTAGAAGAAGAAGAGATTTCGGGTAAACCTCCTTAAGCCTGAACAGCTGATCGAAAAGGTAGCGGCGCGTGAGCGTGTAAACGAAGTCCTGCACGGTTTTTCTTTCCACTGCGCATACATCTGATAGAACATAGTCACCCTTCGCCAACACGGCAGTTTCGGTTTTTGCACCACGTTCGTTAAGCCCTTTAACGATCTTAGGTGCTGTATTCGCTTCGCGGCTGTCAATGATGATGGTAGGTCTCTCTTGCTCGTTATTCTTCTTTTCTCTCAAGTATGGGAGCAAGGTCTCTGACATGAACTCACTTCCGACCGAGACTTCACTCTGCCCTCCTATTTTCCTTTACGGTAATGAAGAACCTGCATCAACTGAACCAAATAGACCAGTGGCCATGCAGCTTCTCTAGGCCCGTCGGTTTCACGGAATAACGGGGGTTTGTATCATAAGATGTATCTTACCCCACGCCGTATGACCTGAGTGTTGCTGCTTATTTTCCTAAACAGGTTCGGGTTTTCGGTATGTACAGGAAAGACCTTCTTTGGTCGTATATGGTTAACTAGACCTGCTACTTGATCTTTGCTCAGGTGGCCCGAAGCATGAAGCTGGTTGAAGTGCATCCTGAAATGGTCTGTCCAGTTGTGCATGACCTCGTCCTCTATATCTTCTTCACTGAACGGTTCACTCATGCTGTGGATGAATTGGCAACCTGGATATGGCTTGATGTCGATTAGCTCAGCAAACTGATAGAAATCCAAATCCATGATCAGCTTCTTCTGGTTCTTATGAATAAACTCAGGGGTGACCATTTTGTCCATGAATTTTCGTTCCCAGACATAATAGTCCTTTTCTTCAAATCGTCCGGACTTCTTTCGCTTGTAGTAAACCAGAATGTCTTTGTCTCTCAGCGGATCGGGCAGATCAAGACGCTTGTCGCTCGCAAGCTTGCTTAGCAGATAAGCAGTTTTTGGAGACACGACAATCTTTCTGCCGTTGTCTTGGGCTGTCTCATGAAAGCTCCTAAATCTGTCCATGTCTCTGCTATAATGCGTGACAAATGCCGCCTTGTTAGTTGAAGAAACCACGTGGCTACTCATCTGTTTGACTTCTGACTCTGAGTAGTTCTGCCGTTTCTCCCTGCTCGCCATTCTCGTCCCCTCGCAGATGAGGGCTACTGGATCACACTCCTTCGCTTTCTTCGAGAAGTCTTCGGTCAAGTCCTTTCGTGGACCATGCATCCTGAGGTCGCCAGTATAAACGACTGCACCCTTTGACGTTGTGATTATGAAGCCATATGCAGCTGGAATCGAATGATCAACGTGAACAGGCTCAACCGTCAGGCTGTCAACTCTTATTCTATCCCCAGTCCGAAACGTATGGTACTTGTGCTTTCCATAGTCGCAAAACCCGCTTGTTTCCTCCATTGATTCTAAGAAGAGCTTCGTGCCCACACCAAGATAGACGGGGATCTCCGGATCCAAAAAGCGGATGTGAGCCACGTGGTCAAAGTGAGCATGTGACAAGAACACTGCACTGATCTTCGATTCAGCGTACGGAAGATCCGTGAAAGCCAACTTGTCCTTTGCATAAATCCCGCTGATCCTGGGCATGAGACCAAACTCGAAATGGTCTCCCAGCCCGTTTATCGTTCTTGGAATCAATCGACCTGTGAAGTAGCCAGTGCCAAAATTGAAAGACTGTCCAAAATCAAATAGAGCTCTAGTTTCATTATTCTCTAGGAGAATCTTGTTGCCGCCGATCTCATTTACGCCACCGTAGAAGGTCAAGGCTGTTTTGTTCTTAGTCATGCTTGCACCATAGTTAACCTGCATTTCTGCAAGCATTGGAAATGGACAGCATTATGTGTGGAAAGGTGAATATGCTGAAGACTTTCGTGTATTTCGGTTTTGCAGCCTTCTTGACAACGTTAACGTCTCCGCCAGCTTCCAAGTACCCCGTAATGAAGGCTTGCGCAATGGACTCAGCTTTGCGGCTCTCAGCAAGTAGCGGAATATCATGCCCCGCGAAGTACAAGAACTCGGCAACATCCCAAGTCTTGTCACCGTTCCGAGATGCTTGTTCAAGATCCATCAGATATATCTCGCTGTGCTCTCCAATCATGATGTTCTCCGGTTTCGTGTCACCCAATGCAATACCCAGCGAATGAACCTTGGCAAGCTGCTTGCCAATCCTCTCAATGATCTTTAGCTCTTTCCTCGTTTGAGTAGTCGTCTTTGAGTCTGCAATCCTCTTAATTATCCTATTAGCATTCTCGCCTTCCAAATATTCCATGAAGACTAGCCGTTCCTCGGGGCTTACGTGGAGAAGCCTTGGAACTGCAATACCCTTCGAGTGAAGAAACCGGTTTATCGCGCATTCCTTTTCTAATCTTTGATAACTCAAGACTGCGAAGGTCTTCGTTCCAACACTCCATAGGGCGAGAGGGAACCACTTGAAGCTTGACCAATCCCTAAATTTCTTAACCACAACCTTTCTCTCGGTGCCCTCCACGAGGGCCTTAACCAAGTAAACATCATTCAGGATCCCTCCAATCTCCTCGATCTCGATCTTTGAATCTTCGCCTGTGGAGAGAACTTGTCTGGCGAACGCTTCCACGCCTGTTCTATTCGCCAATGAAACAAGCCCTGTAGCCGTGGGAACATACACGTACTTTTCAGGGACGTCAATTTGATGAGCAGCTTTTGAATTTTCACGAATCTTCTGAAGCCTGGTTAATATCGCCTCGTTTTGGGAAGCCGCGTTAAGGATTCTCGGCAAAATTCGTAGAAGAGAAGTGAACAGCGCACGGGGCACAGTCTTGGAGACGTTTATGAGACGAACCCTTGGGCTTCGCGCCTTTGAGATGAACCTTTCAGTCATCGTTACCGTGCCATCTGAGAAATCGATCAGACCGTCACTTTCCAGTTTCTTCAGTGCCTTCAAGTACCCGTCAAGCATGAGGCTTACATTTTTCCCCTTTCTGCTCGCTTGCGTCAAGTCCCGCATATCATAAATCATTGGAGGAAAGAGTCTCGCTCTGCTCAACATCGCTTCGTACATGAAGTATTCAGGTTTTATCCGGAGTTCATATGACAACTCTGGAAAATTGAGAACGAGGTTCTCCAGAAGCTCCATAACCAAACGTTTCTTGAGCTTAACCTCCTGCAAACGCAAGTACGTCCCGTTTATCAACGGTGAATATGGGCGAAGCAACACCCATGCTAGAGCTTCGCCCAAAAACCCCCTGTCAATGTCTCTTTCAAAAACCCATTTGTCGACGGCGGTAATCAAGACACTCCTCTTGTTCAGAGTATTTACGTGGTTCATGAGTTTAGGTTGATAATCATGAATGACGAGCAAGGCTTCGACGACTGTCTTGTCTTTGATGGGCTCTAAGACTGCGTCGCTGTACATGCATTCTGCGGCGATTTGATTTGACCCTGCGATATGTTCGCTAAGCTTGAGAACCTGTTCAGTCAGTTTTCTTTCTGGATCTCCTGCTTCTTGAAGCAATGTTTCACCAAGACGATGGTAGTGGTCACTGACAGAATCGGTGGTTGTGCGAGATATAGTTAATGCTTTCCTGAAACTATGCAGTAGTCTCTCAAGGCCCTCAAGGCTTTAACGGCTTTTTCAGGCATGTTATACAATGGGATATTTGTGTTGCCGAGCACTCTGTATACCCGTGCGAAGTCTTCTCCGCTCCCTGGAAAGTCCACTACTGGCTTATGGGGATGCTTAGGCACGACTCTTTGGATGACTCTGGCATCTTTTGGCTCGAAAAAGGTCGATTTCAGCATGTTTATCACCAAGACTCCGTCTACGTTGTGGTCTGCAAGCACCAAGTCCAACACTTTTCTGTATCTTTCTCCTCTTGCATCCGCTATGATGTCTATAGGATTGGCAGCGTCCACACCATGGTATAGGCTTTCGATTTTCCGTTTTACGCCTTCTGACAAAGATGCTAATCGCAGATTTTGTTTTGCCACTGCATCCCCAGCGAGAATGGCTGGTCCTCCCACATTACTGACTATTGCCACGTTGTCTCCCCGCATGGGTGGCTGCTTTGAAAGGGCAAGTGCCATGTTCATCAGTTCTTCAGCGTTGTCTGCTCTTATTATCCCAGCTTTCTTTAGAGCAGCGTCAAAAACCTCGTCTGATCCGGCTACAGAAGCAGTGTGGGATTTGGCTCTTTGGGCCGATTCTTTGGTTAATCCCCCTTTCAATATCAAGATGGGCTTTTGCCTGACGACCTTTGTTGCTTGTTCAATGAATTCTCTGCCCTTCTTTATTCCTTCCACGTAAAGGCAAATTGCCTTGGTGCTTTCATCGCTTCCAAGATATTGCAGAATATCAACGTCATCAACGTCAACCTTGTCCCCCATAAATGCAAACTTGCTTATGCCTACTCTGTAGAAGCATGCCCAATCAAGCAGGCATGATCCGACTCCACCACTTTGGGATATGACTGAAATGCTCCCTCTTTTTGGCATCATCCTTCTCTCGAAGGTGGTGTTCAACCCGTTGAGAGTGTTTATTGCGCCCATGATCGTGTTCGGTCCAAGGAGTCTGACGTCATATTTGTCCTTGAGTTTGAGAAGCCTTGCCCGCTGGCTGTCTTTGTAGCCGCCTGCAATCAAGATAATCGCTTTGCAGCCCATCTTGGCGCATTTTTCAGCCTGGGCGATAGACTCCTTTGGCGGGAGCATTATGACAGCTAGTTCGCAAGTTTCAGCCAGTTCATCCAGATTGGCGTGCCCGACTTTCCCCTCCAAGTCAAGAATATAGGTTTTTCCGCGAAAGAATCTCTTCATGTTGTAGATAACATCGTTGAAGAGTTTTGGAGAGGTCATTCCAACTTTTTCTTTTATCACACTTGAGCCTATCAAGACAACATTGTGTGGTTCAAAGATGCTCTTCACTTCAACCATCAATATACAACCGTCAATGGTTTCCAGACCGAAGATGAAGCGAATCGAAAAGTACGTTTTTCAAGTTCATAAAGCTAACTCAAGTGCAAGGCACACATAAACATGTGATCCAGCAGTTCAATCATGTGAAGGCCCTATTTTCGCTCTATGATCTTCATATACGCAAAAGCTGCGCCAAGTGTGAAAATGGCTGAGAACCCAAGTACGTATAGAATTGAGGTGAATGAGAAAGGCGGATAGCCGAGCAGAAAACTGCGAATCATGTCTGATGCACTGCTTAGCGGGTTGATCTCAGCTAGAGTCACTAATATCGACGGAAATTTTCCATCTTTGCCTAGACCTTGTATTAAGGAAAGTGGGTAGAAAACGCTACTGCAGAAAAAGAGCGTATAGTAGACCAGACCTCTTGCTGTTATGAACGTTTCCAAGCTTGAAGTTGAGACTGCAATCACAATGCTAAGGCCAGATATGCCGATGGCCAAGAAGAAGAGAACAATTAGGATCAGTAGCAGCTGCCATATCGTCGGAAATCCCAAGAAGATGAAGCACGTTAACAATAGGGGTGACATGTACATCATGCCGCGGAGTCCTCCCGAGAGGACGCGTCCGATGGCGAGTTCAAGCCTGGTCATTGGTAAGCTAAGCATGTAGTGATGCAGTTCTCTTCGCCGTTCCAAGTTTATTTCACGTCCAATCATGAATGCTGACGCGAATAGGCCCGTCACGGCAAGTCCAGGCGCAAAGAAATTGAAGTAGCTCTTGAAGGCCTGGGTAACGTCGCTAGTTACCATGCGATTGTAGACAAGAGCCATTATGAACAGATCAGCCAGGTTCATACTGATTAAGCCCACGAGCCACCACTTGTAACGGAAGAAATTCCTGAAATCGTGCTCCAGCATTCGGACAACGCCGCTCATCTATCGCCAGCCTCCTCCCTCTATGCGCCTGTCATAGATGATGATTCCAACAAGAGTGAAGATGGAGAAGAAAGCGACTACGCCAAGGAGTGGCAGCAATGGGTTACCTGGTGTCATTATCGCTTCTATGCCGGTGCCCCAACGAAAGAGGTCTGCAGCGAAGCTGACTGGGTTAAAGCTGGCTATTCCGCCATAGAGTGGATTTGCAGCTTGCACTATGGCAAGAGGATACATGGCCGTGCTGAGGCGGACTATTAGCGCGTCAAGAACGCCCATTAGAATGTCGAAGCGATCGCTGGATTTTATCATGATTGCTATGGTGATGCTCATACCGGACACGCCGAAGGAGAACAGAAAAAGCGCGAGTAGAGATACGAGAAAACTGAGAATGTTAATAGAGCCTATTACGTACATGGAAACGACGATCAGCGGTCCAACATATATGAATGAGCGCAATCCTCCTCCGATTGATCGCCCCAGAGCCAGCTGTCTTCTCGAAACTGGCAGGCTCAGCAGATACTCGAAGACGCCGTGTTCCGCTTCTTCATAGATGTCGAAGCCAATGAATATTGCAGCTGAGTAAAGTGTCATCACTGAAAGCCCTGCCACGTAGTATTGGAAGTAGTTGGGGATGGTCATCATGCGGGATGCGATAAGTCCGAAAAGTGTTATTTGCGAAATAAACCAAATGGCACGCATGATGATCAGGAACTTGTACTGAAAGAACAGACGCACGTCTCTTTCAACGACTAACAGAATCTTGTTCGTTTACGTTTCACTTCCGTCTTTCTGCGCCTCCTCAATGGTCAAACCAGTATAATGTGCAAATACGTCGTCAAGGCTTGGTTCGCTCATGCGTATGGACATTATGGGAACGTCTTTCTTCGTGAAGAAGCCCATTATTCGCGGTATAACCTCTTCGACCTTGTTAAGGTAGAGGCGCAGGTTCGTCGGCTTGACTTGGAGGACATCAACAACCTCCTTGAAACCCTTGATCTCCTCTACGAGTTTTGGAGAGGCATCTTTCTCGAGTTGAATCTCAATGATGTCGCCTCCCAGAATACTATCTTTTAGTTTCCTAGGCGTGTCGCACACGATTAGTTTTCCTTTGTGCAGTATCCCAACGCGATCTGAAAGCCTGTCGGCCTCATACAGCTCGTTTGTTGCAAGAATAATCGTGCTTCCTTCATCTCGAAGCTCAAGAAGCATATTCCAGATTTTGTGCTTGCCTACTATGTCAATCTGGGCAGTCGGCTCGTCGACAATCGCAATCTTGGGCTTTTGAACCAGGACCTTTGCCATTTCAACCCTTTTTCGCATTCCGCCTGAGAGAGCGTGGACATTCTTGTGTCGAGGCTCCCACATGTCAACCGCTTCCAAAACCTGTTTGACTCTTCGCTTTCGCTCTCCAGTTGGTATTCCACAAACTTTGGCGTGCCAATTCACTATATCCCATGGTGTGCTGACCCATAGCATCTTAGGCTCTTGGAAAGCTATGCCTAGGAGCCCGCGAACCTTGTCGGGATGCTTCCTGATATCATACTCGCCAACATAGGCGGTACCTTCAGAGGGTTTAATGACAGTTGCAAGCATGAGGATGGCGGTTGTTTTCCCAGCTCCGTTTGGGCCTAGAAGGCCAAGGATTTCTCCTTCCTCAATCTCGAGATTCAGGTGGTCAACTGCAGCCAAATTCCCGAATTTTTTCGTAAGGTTCTCCATTCTGATTATCGATGGCATTGATGCACCCTATAATGCAGAGCAAATACAATAACCTGGCACTTAAATAAGATTAGCGGAAGCGATCGCTATCATGGTGGTCGACGCGTAGATTCCTCGCGGCTTTATCAGCGTTCTCTTTCACGTCTTGTTCATCGACGATCCTGATGGTTCCATTCTCCATCAGGATTCTCCCATTAACGATTACTGTGTCTACGTCGCTTCCACGCGCTGAATAAACTAGGCTCGAGCAAATGCTATGCAATGGTTTCAGGTGAGGTTTTGAAATGTCGACCAGTATAACGTCGGCTTTCTTACCTTCTTCAATTGAGCCAATCTGTTTTTGCAGGCCTAGTGCTTTGGCCCCGTTGATTGTTGCCATTCTGAGAGCTTCTTGCGCTGGTAGAACCATTGGATCAGAGTATATCTGTTTTTGAATTAAGGCACCGAACTTCATAGTTTCAAACATATCAAGCGAATTGTTGCTTGCTGCTCCGTCGGTCCCCAGGCAAACGTTGATGCCCAGTTTTGTCAAGTCATCTGTTCTCGCCGTGCCCAAACCGAGCTTCATGTTGGATATGGGGACAAACGCAACATTAACGCCGTGTTTGGATAGGATCTGCCTATCCTCGCTTGACAGGTCTATGCAATGGGCCGCCAGGACGGTGTTGCTCAGGAAACCTAGCTTCTCCAGGAACTCGACCTCGCTGATCCCATATGCCTTATCAAGTCTGCTGAACATTCCCTTGGACTCAGCGACGTGCATGTGTATTCCTATGCCAAGCTCTGAGGCTTTCCTTCTGATTCTTTCAAGAAGCGTCCGACCGCAGCTATAGGCTGCATGAGGCCCAAGCATGACGCCAATTCGGCCGTTGGCTCGCCCATTGAAGTGCTCCGCAAAATCGACGCTTTTCCTAAACATTTGCTCGCCCAGAGTCTCGTTGCCTGACTCGATTATGCCTTCAGCCAGAACTGCTCTCAATCCGCTTTCTTCTACTGCTTTGGCAACCATGCTTTCCTGGAAATACGTGTCAGCGAAGCATGTCGTCCCGCTTCTAATCATCTCCAGACAGCCTAGAAGTGCACCATCGTAGACGTCTTTTGCAGTCATTTGGGCTTCTAGCGGCCAGATTGTTTTCTTCAGCCAGGTTCTCAGAGGTTGATCGTCTGCGACACCTCGGAAAAGAGTCATGGGCACATGTGTGTGACAGTTAATCAGGCCGGGAAGAGCGACTTTGCCTTTTCCGTCTATTTTCACTTCAGAGCTTAGGCCTGTGGCAGAGGCACTCTTGCCCAAGAAGGATATTCGTCCATCCTTGATTGCCAATGCTCCATCGCTTATAGGGTCTTGACCATTCATAGGTACGATAACGCATCTATGAATGAGAACGTCAACCCTGTTCAACGGTGCCCCTCTCTACACTGAAGGGCGAATCTCCAATAAAAGCGATGCTTAACGTCAAAAAGAGATTAGTGGTTTTTGAAGTGCCTTCCCCTGGCGTTGGTAGAAGCGACGTCAGCCTTATGACTGCATCATTGGCTTGGCATTCTCGATTCTTTTTAGGAATGGGCGAAGAGCAGAGTGTGCGCTGGCTTCTATCAAGCCGTCTTTCGAAAGTCCTGGCGTGCCTATTTTCTTGCATATGAAGTTGAGTGAATCTTCGGTGAAGTTCAACAGGTTCTGTCCGTCGGTCGTAAGCTCGTACACTTTTCTTGGTCGTTCGTTGCTCATGTTCCATTCGCTTTTGACGTATCCCTTCTTCTCCAGTGTGCCTAACAGCGGATAGATTGTGCTTGGACCGAAGTACACGCCGAATGTTCTGCGGATCTTCGTGATTATTTGGTAGCCGTGCATGGGTGTTCCATTCAGGAATTGTAATACTATCAGTTCTAGAAGGCCCTTCATGAGTTTGGCTTGAACTTCCCTTGTATTGTTTGCCATTGTTATTTCTCCCCTGTATTTCCGTTGTACACGGAAATGATATGCTCTTCTTCGAACATATCTTGAGACTTTATAGACCCTAAACGCTCATATAAAGGTTCATGCTCACATCAAATATAAAGAAGCATAACAAAGCATAACGCAGACTCGACTGTACAACATAATCCAGATGAATCGAAACGTGAACCAGTACATGGCAAGACACATTTTGAAATGGGAAATACCTGATGAACCATGAAAAAGCGAAGTGTACAACGCATAGTCAGAAACCTGTTCAACAGTTCAGAAACCAAGACGCATAGAGACCCGATCCATGCAAAGGTACATGACAAGGAAGCAATTGGGCGCAAGATTCGATTCGAGACAAACGAAACGCGATGTATCTAACGTTAACAGACTGAAAAAAGGCACCAATGCCACAAACCAGCAGCAACAGCAAGGGCACGCATAAGCTGCACCCAACGACGAAAAAATGGAAAACCCACGGAGATCTGAGAAAGTGCCAAAAGAACAAATACAGAGACAGAACATAAGACAACAGCATGACTGCTGAACTTGAAAACGACAGCAAAAGGAAATCAGTCATGCATGTCGATCTCACCCTTGCAGAGAAAGGCGGGCTCGCACACAGGAAAGCAAAAAGAATCATACAGAGCGAGAAAGTCAAGTGCAGCCTCGTGAAAGACGCAATGCTCTATTTCATGCGAGAGTTGAAAGAGGTTAAGCATCCTGGTCTGCTTTCGCTTTCATGCGAAGCCGTTGGCGGAAGGCCTGATGACACTGGTAACATAGGAGCAGCATTGTTGTTTCTCCTAGGTTCTGCTCACATCCATGACGACATCATAGATCAATCAAGAATGAAAAGGAACAAAGCTACTGTGTACGGCAGGTTCGGTCAAGACATTGCACTGCTCGTCGGCGATGCCTTTCTGCTTAAGGGAATGACTCTTCTAAACCAATCTTGTGAAGGATTTCCGGCTGAGAAAAGGAAGGCCATCGCAGACTTAACTAAGGATGCTTTTTTTGAGATCGGATGTGGAGAAGCAGATGAAGTAATACTAAGGAAGAAACACGATCTTTCGGCTAGAGATCTATTGGAATGTCTCGAAAAGAGAGCAGCTATGTCTGAGGCCGCCATGCGAATAGGCGCTCTTATTGGTGATGGAAAGAAGGAAGATATCGAAGACTTAGGCCATTATGGAAGGACGCTTGGGCTACTTGCGGCAATCAGAGAGGAATTTGTCGACATTTTTGAGCCGACAGAACTGAAGAGCAGATATGAGCATCAGATTCTACCTTTGCCTATAACATATGCTTCACGAGACCTGCAAAAAAAAAGGAAGATCATGGGTTTGCTTAGGAAACCGAATATAACTGAGGAGGATGCAGGCGTATTGGTAGAGTTGGTCATGAACTCGAAAGAGGTTCAGAAACTGAGGGAGTACATGCGCTCTCTAGTTGAAAAAGGCTTAACGCTGGTAAAGAATATAAAGAAAAGTGAATTATTAGAGTGGTTGTTGTTGGCGATGGTAGAAAATATATGAATGGGAAAATCCAGTTATGACTTATGCGAATGTGGTTTACAGCCAGCCAGCTTTTCTGATCGGCTTTGGTCTTCTTTTCTTTTCCATTATTCTCCTCTCCTCAAGTGTATTTATGTTGAACAGATAGGCTTAAAAAGCTTACTGTGAGCGCTAGTATCTGGAATCTAGTTTCTATGTTCTGAAGACTTATCTGCAATTTCGATCGTACGTCTTTATGGTTCAGTGTAATGACTGAGCGCAGAATTCTAGGGATGGCCAGGAAAGATTCTAGACGTGCGATAGCCAATATTGTGCTTATAGCGAATGCTTTTGTGTGGTACCTCTGTGCATTCGGCGTTCTGAAAGCGATCGTTACTGACATGAAACTAGATTTTCTTGGTGATTTCACTGTTTGGGGTGTGAACTTTGGGAGTGCGGCGCTTTCAGCCTTGGTCGGAGCCCTTTTGGCAGCAAGAATTCGCAGAAGGACTGTCTTGCTTACCTCTTGGATCTTGATCGGAGTTCTTTCATCAATTGCACTGATGCTAGTAGGTGACACAGTCGGGCCAAACATTCTGGTGCTTTCAGTCCTTCTAGGAGTGTCTTTCGGATCAGGTATGCCTCTTGCTATGGGTAACTTCACTGACACTACGGACATTGAGAAACGAGGTCGGCTTGGGGGTCTAATAATGTTGACTAACTTTGCTGGGACATTCTTACTTCTAGCAGTTCTGACTTTTGACAGCATCTTCGTACGCGCGCTCATTCTTGCAGCTTGGAGAGCACTGGGGTTGATCTTCTTGCTGTTCTATGAACCTCAGAAAAGCTCTGAAAGCCGCAAGACGGTTTCATATCTTTCCATATTGAGCCAAAGGTCATTCTTGTACTATTTCATCCCTTGGATCACGTTCTCGTTGGCTAGCGACTTGAGTACACCCTTACAGATCACCATCCTCGGTGAGGCCTTGGCCGAGTCCTTGATGATAGTTGAGAATGTTCTGACAGGTGTTTTTGCAGTCGTTGGTGGATTTCTCATTGATTTCTTCGGCCGTAAGCGCATGTCGATTACGGGATTCGTGATCTTGGGTTTGGGATATGCAATACTAGGTGTCTACCCAGAAAGCGTGGTCAGCTGGTATTTCTACACTGTCGTTGATGGTGTGGCATGGGGGATCTTCTTCACGATTTTCTTCATGACGATTTGGGGAGATCTTTCTTCTGGCAGTCCAAGCGAGAAACATTACGCATTGGGGGGACTACCTTATCTTCTCTCAACCTTCCTCCGGCTTGCGATGGCTCCTTACATCACTGAAGCCATCCCAGCATATGCTGTTTTCTCCTTTGGCGCCTTCTTCTTGTTCTTGGCAGTCCTGCCTCTTACTTACGCTACTGAGACGTTGCCCGAGAAGAGTATGAAAGACAGAGAGCTCAAGAAGTATCTTGAGAAGGCAAAGAAAGCCAGAGAAAAATACTCTTAAGAATCCGAGTTGCATTCTGTTGTTCAGAAGCGAATGTTCTTCCACGTAATACTGACGGGCGAATGCAATTCACAGTGTAGGTACTGCTTCGGCGAAGCTATGGAAGATACTGAATCAGACTTTCCAGATCTTGACGTTGATTATTCATTGCCGACAAAGATTAGTTACGACATTGGTCTGCTTGGCAGATTCTGTAGGCAAGATCCTGAATGTGTTCTTACTTTCTATGGTGGAGAACCGTTGCTATGTTTAGACGAGATCCGACAGATAATGAATGAAGTGAGAGCCAAGCATTTTATGATCCAGACGAATGGGCTTCTCCTGGACCATCTGGAACCTTCATACGTTAACCGTTTTCATACGATTCTAGTTTCCTTAGACGGGGATGAGGCATTGACTGATTTCTACAGAGGAAAAGGCACTTTTCGAAGGATAATCGAGAACCTCAAGCTGATAAAACGAAACGGTTTCAACGGTGAATTGATAGCTCGAATGACAGTAATGGAGCAAACTGACATCTATAGGCAGGTCAAGTGGCTCCTGAACAACGACGAGTTCGCCTTCTCCTCAGTTCATTGGCAACTTAACGCGGGCTTCTGGAAGAACGATTTCGACCGCAGAGACTTCGAGAAATGGGGCGAAGAAAACTACGATCCAGGAATCAGAAAACTCGTCAAGTTCTGGGTACGTGCCATGAAGAGAGATTCAACTGTGCTGCGGCTCTACCCACTTCTGGGAATCGCTCAATCGCTCTTGCATGGAGAAAAGAAAAGCCTCCTCAGGTGCGGCGGCGGCTGGATAAACTACGCAATACAAACTGACGGGCACATTATCATATGCCCAACCATGTGGGGAATAAGAAACCACTATCTGGGGCATATAGGCGACACAGACCCGCTTAGCATGAAGAAAGTCTTCGTAAAAGAACCCTGCACAGAATGCAGCATCCTGAAGATCTGTGGCGGTAGATGCTTATACGCTAACATCACAAAACGATGGAACCCAGAAGCATACAGGCTTGTCTGCAACACCGTGCGGAATCTAGTGGACGCAATAACCATGGAAATCCCGAAAGTGAGGAAGCTCATTAGCGAAGGAAGGGTCCAGTCTGAGGATTTCGAATTCACAAAATACAACGGATGCGAAATAATCCCGTAGTTTTTTGAATGATCCATTAGTTCCTCTGTCATTTGCATCTTCTGAAGAGCGTGCGCGGCGCTGCATGGATAATGGCTGACCTAAGAGCACCCTTTTGTTTTTGGTGTTTTGCGTTTGATTGCAATGAAGACAGAAGCGATGATTGTCGTTGAGACTAAGTAGAGCGTTAGTGGAGTTGTTGTGGTGTGTCCAGTGATCGGGTAGCTGTAGCCTCCTACTGGAACGGAAACTACTGTGACTTTATGGGTTGCCGTGTCTGTTTCTGGTGTGGCGCCAGGTGCGTACACTGTTAGGGTTACGTAATAGCTTCCAAAACCGGTGAAGCTGTGATAAATTGTTGGAGTAGGTGTTGTCGTCTCGTTACCATCTCCAAAATCCCAACGGTATTCGATTATTGGCCTTTCATGTGTGCCATTCCATCCTGACTGAGAGCTTGAAGCATCGAATTTTACTGATTCGCCAACGTTTGCTGTTTCAGGTGTCACTGTGAACTCTGCTGTTGGACCGTACGGTGGAACAGCGAATTCATAAACGCCAGTCCATGTAGTGCTATCAGCTAGAATAATCGTTTTTGTTCTACTTGGGTCCCCATCTTCAAGCCAATGTAACCAAACGTATTCGTTGTGAGTTTCTGGCATTATAAGCGTGTAAGAGCCTTCAGGCAGCCATTCAGTGTATGGTGTGTTCTGAGGGACTCCAGCTATGGTGAATGTGATTCCAGCTATGGGTGACGACGTGACAGTCAATTCGTAGTGTGCGAGGGGCAACCCCAAGAAGTATGCCTCCCAGTTCCCGTCTTTAAGATCCATTGTTACAACACAGACTTGATCACCAGTCAGTGCAAGGCCAGTGGGAATTGATGGATACCCGTCGTCTGGTGTGATGATCTGCGAAGGTACAACTATATTTCCGCTTGTGTCTATCTTCATATAGTAGGTTTCTGTGACTCCAGTAGTCGCGCTACCGTAGATTATGTGGATAAAACCGTAATCGTCTAACTCCGCGAAATACGAACTTCCCTCTGCCAGAGTGATTCCTCCAGAGGATGGGGCCCAATGTGAACCGTGATCTGAGCTGTATTTGAACTTCAACGTTTGATAGCTGTTACCCGCATAAACAGTGTAAATGCCTCCGGCATTATCGCACATGAGCCAGGGGTCTCTGTCATCATCATGTACAGAAGATCCCCCAATAACAATCTGGGAATCCCAGTCATATCCATCGTTAGAGCTTCTGCGGAAGTACATTTCATCCCACAAACTGTCGCTATACCAATCCCCACCGACAGCATAGTATACATAGCCAAAATCATCTGCAGCCAATGAGGGGTGATAGCCAACATCCATCCAATCGAACGCATTGATGTTTATAGGGCTGGTCCATGTGAGACCGCTATCTTCACTTCTGGAGTACCAGGTATCACCGTCATCATTGTAAGGATAGTCCGATCCATATGCCAAGTGAACTGTGTTGTTTCGTCCAATAGTAATATCGTTGGTGTATAACAACAAATAGCCGGGAGACAGATCCTCATAAATGGCAATTAGTGTTGACCAGTTTGTTCCATCGTATCTTGCATAGTAGATACCAGTAGGTGCTGTGTCACGTGGCCACCAAGTTTTTTGACGAGCGAAGCTCATGTGAACTATTCCATTGTCATCCATCGCTATTGCAGCGC
>CAZDNV010000027.1:6891-19362 GCA_964506875.1 uncultured Candidatus Bathyarchaeia archaeon | reverse complement strand
ACTCTATCGAGCCCTTTGCTACGGGTGTGCCTTCAATTCCAAAGTGTGTTGCCACAGTGTAAATGTCATCTACGCCAATGTATCCGTCGTCGTTGATGTCGAGCCAAGGATCATAACCGCTTCCCTGACCTCTTGTCATGGTGATTGTGAATAGGTGTGTTTCTCGTGGTTTCCAGACGCGTACTCGAACGTAGTTCCAGTACATGTCGGTTAGTCCCCTGTGAAGCGTTATCGAGTTGGCATTAGAGTCAACCCAAGCAAGCCCACTCTCAGCATCCGTTTTGACCAGCCAGAAATCATAGCCGCCAGCACCATAAGAGTGTGTGTAGCCTGCCAGCGCATATCCGCCGTCAGCCGTCTGCACCAAAGCATACGCAGCATCAGGGCCTGTTCCTCCGTAGGTTTGGTTCCACTGAGCGTTTCCAGATGCGTCCGTCTTCACTAGCCAAAAATCGTTGTCGCCAGCACCGTAAGAAAACGTCGCTCCTGCTAGCGCGTACCCGCCATCACTCGTCCTAACCAAAGCATAAGCATAATCACCTTCTGTTCCTCCGTAGGTTTTGCTCCACTGAGCATTACCGTTCACGTCAGTCTTAACCAGCCAGGCATCAAGGCCTCTAGGACCAAAATAAGTGCCTATGTAGCCTGCTAGCGCATATCCGCCGTCAGACGTCTGCACCAAAGCATACGCTTCATCATCGTATGTTCCTCCGTAGGATTTGTTCCACTGAGCATTACCGTTCACGTCAGTCTTAACCAACCAAAAATCAGCGTTGACATAAGAGTATCTGTAGCCTGCTAGGGCGTATCCGCCGTCAGCCGTCTGCACCAAAGCCTGTGCAGCTGCACCACCTGCCCCTCCGTAGGTTTTGTTCCACTGAGCATTACCGTTCACGTCAGTCTTAACCAACCAAAAAACAAGGTCTGTGCAGCCTGCCAGCGCAAATCCACCGTCAGACGTCTGCACCAAAGCATACGCAGCATTAATCTGTCCTCTTCCGTAGGTTTTGTTCCACTGAGCATTTCCAGAGGCGTCGGTTTTGACCAACCAAAAAACAGCGGTGCCAGCACCATAAAGGGTTGTGTAGCCTGCTAGCGCATATCCGCCGTCAGACGTCTGCACCAACGCCCGAGCATCATCAATGTATGTTCCTTCGTAGTCGTAGGTTTTGTTCCACTGTGCATTTCCAGACGCGTCCGTTTTGACCAGCCAGAAATCTTTGCTGCCAGCACCATAAGAGCCTGTCGCGTAGCCTGCTAGCGCGTATCCTCCGCCAGCCGTCTGAACCAAGGCATGAGCAACATCAGTGTTTATTCTTCCATAGGTTTTGTTCCATTGTGCATTGTCAGTTAAGCCTAGGTGTCTTTGTACTTTCTGGTCGTCAAGCGAAGTCTTTCCAGTTATGTCGAAGCCTAGGTTGGCATCGTTCATGTTGAGGTTTAAGTTGTTCACAATCGTTACGTTCTGTCCTGCCTTGTCTTGTATGTTGATCCATCCGCTGTCATACTCTATCGAGCCCTTTGCTACGGGTGTGCCTTCAATTCCAAAGTGTGTTGCCACGGTGTAGATGTCGTCTATGCCGATGTATCCGTCGTTGTTGATGTCTAGCCAAGGATCGTAGTTGCCTCCCTGGCCTCTTGTCATGGTGATTGTGAATAGGCTTGCGGTCACGCAGAAAGTCAAGAGCACGGCAGCAACCAAATCTCTTCTACTTACCATTGCATGTTACACCTCCCTTTTTAATCAACAGAACACACCAGAAGATACAGCAACACCGCGCTTAATTGCCTTGTGGAACCATCCTCTACCACCACCTCCAACGATCCAGCAATGCCCAAAGCACATGCAAGACAGATCACTAACGGATAGATCTCAGATGATTTCGCTGCAACAAAGCGCATAGAGGATTTTATCACAAATGTTATCTAATCCAGTTGCACCCTAATCTGTTGGGAGAACAATTAATGCTGAAGAGAACCTTTTCTGCATTGATATTGGTGCTCTTGTTGACAAGCATGCTGGCTTTGGCTTTTGAGATTCAACCAGTTAGAGCGATTGGAACCATATACATTAAGGCTGACGGTTCAATAGAGCCAGCAGACGCGCCGATACTGCGAGATGGAGATGTCTATACTGCAACGGAAGATATTACTGTTGATGCTGACTATGGAATTGTGATCGAGAAAGACAACATAAGGTTTGATGGTGCAGGCTGTAGTGTTAAGGGAACATCGTTGCCATTTGGGATATACTTGCTTGAAAGAACCAACGTGACAATTGTGAACGTCCAGATCAGTTCGACAATATACGGTGTCTTTCTCAAGGGTTCATCAAATAACACGGTGATCAGAAATAATGTGACTGAGAGCGGATGCGGGATTTGGCTTGACTATTCTTCAAACAACACTATAGTAGATAACAGATTGGCAAACAATGAACTTGGCATCCATCTCATGTGGCAGTCAGAAAACAATAGCATATATCACAACGACATTGCCAACAACGCGGTTCAAGCATCTACTGATTCAGTGCCTCTTCCACCAATGACCAATTTTTGGGATAACGGCTATCCTTGCGGAGGTAATTTCTGGAGCGACTACTCTGGTGTGGATTCGTATAGTGGTCTCTACCAGAATGAGCTTGGGGGCGACGCGATAGGTGATTCGCCTTACGTGATCGATGCGAACAATCAGGATAATTATCCTTTGATGGGGCCATGGACTATGCAAGGAGAGAACGTTACAGTCAACCCTTCAAGCAGCCTGACCATTACGTTTGCAGATGTTGCCTCAGAAGGGATAACAACTGTCAATAGAACCCAATCTGGTCCAGAGCACCCTCCACGATTCAAATTGGCAGGAGAATACTACGTCATTAACACAACCGCCAACTATCTGGGCAACGTAACGCTGAGGATAGTCTACGATGACACAGATATGACACCCGAGGAAGAAGCAAGCTTACAGCTTTGGCATTGGAACGAAACACTGCAACAATGGGAAGACATCACAACACAAGTGGACACCGAAAACAATATGGTCTATGGAGAAACAGCAAGTCTATCTCCATTCGCTATTTTCAAACCGTTTCCTTGGGACGTTACTGGCGACGGCTACGTGGGCATAGACGACATATTCACGGTAGCCTCGCACTTCGGAGCAGAGAAGGGACAACCGAACTATGAACCCTTATGCGACATAAACGGCGACGGCTACATAGGAATCGACGACATATTCACAGCAGCCCAACACTTCGGCCAAGAAGGCTAAGCAGTTCCTCTCTCTTCCTTTGTAGAACGACAGCGATTTTTCCCACCGAGGACTCTCGATGTATAGAAAAAGACAAGAAAGAGGTTTGCAGGAGACACCTCTAATCTTTCATAAGGCTTATTTTCTAGGTTGGCACCTTCTTGTTTCGGTATATCAGCTGAACTAAACCCGACTATTTGTAGGGACTTCGGGTGATATCTCCATAGAAGTGTTGGTCCAAGCTAGACTACGACCGCCCCCGTAGCGTCCTACGATACAAACGTGATGGTAGGATTATGAACCTGCTCTTGAATCTTAAGAGCAGCGGAGAAGCAGACTTGGCTTCGAGTTTGTTTCTAACAGACTGAAGTATTCGGCTAGATTTGTGGATTTGGATGATCCGGAAGCTGTTTGTCGCCGGATAGTAGAAGGCCATGAGTGTTTCTGCAAAGCCTAAGCACGCGCGGTCAATGAGTGTAGGAGGAAAAGGGTTAAGAGGTTGGGACGTGTGCTGGTTTCCCGAAAATAATCAGCGAAGGATGCGCCAAGGAAGAAATATGTTTGGGATTGTTTGAGCCTTTAAGTGCGGTAATAGCTGCATTTTGCCTCCTTGGTGTACTAATCTACAAGCGGGTGAATCTTGGCATAACATTGAATGTAGCTGCATTGTTCCTAGGTTTGCTTGCCTTAGACTTGCCAACCATCCTGACAGTAGTTCTCAAAACAACGACTGACCCGCTTACTATATCACTTGTGGTTGCGACTTTCGGCATCATGCTGTTGAGCCTCTTGTATAAAGAAAGTGGAGTAATAAATGCATTAAGTGGAAGCCTAAGCCGCATGGTGAATAATTCGAAGTTGATAGTGACTCTGCTTCCTGCAGTGCTAGGGCTCTTGCCTGTTGGCGGCGGAGCATTGATGTCTGCCCCACTTGTAGAAACAGAAACTGAGAAACTGGGTCTAAAGCAGGATAAGAAGACTTATGTGAACCTGTGGTTTAGGCACACTATTTTTCCTGTTTATCCTGTCAGCCAAGAGCTCATCCTAGCAGCCACGCTTACCGGAGTAACGATTACAGCGCTCATCATCCGTCAAATCCCAGTCGTAGTTGCCATGGTTGTTGTCGGATACCTCATCGGCCTTTGGAAAACCAAAGAAAAGGAAGAAGAAGAAACCCAAGCCAAAACGAATCATACTGCCGAATCAAAACGTTTTCTCGTGGCTTTCTTACCCATTCTTGCCACGATTGTCGCAGTCGTAGTTTTCGGCATTAACGTCTCGATTGGCGCATTCATCGGGGTGGCTTTTCTTCTTGTCATTGCACGACCCAGATTTGAGACGTTTGTGAAGCCATTCAAGAGTCGAGCTATCTGGGGTATAACGTTGGCTGCTTACGGTGCATTCCTCCTCAGGAACGTAGCCGAAGCAATCGGTATCTCACAGGTTTTCAGCTTCCTAACGGCAAATGGGAGCTTTAACGTCCTTGTGCTGCTAGTCGTGATGCCTGCTTTTCTAAGCGCCGTAACAGGCTCTCTTTCAGGAGGAATAGCCATGGGCGTATCAATGCTGACAGGAATAGTGACCTTCTCAGCGAAGAACGCCTCCTTGCTCTACATGAGCAGTTACCTTGGATACGTGGTTGCGCCCACTCACCTTTGTCTAGTTCTCACCGCAGAATACTTCAAATGCCCTCTCGGCGGACTCTACAAATACCTTGTTCCATCTGTAATCGTTTCATTCTTGATGGCCATAATCATCTATCTGGTCGCTTAGAACCGCGAAAGCACAACTCGTGCGCGCTGAGCATATTGGCGCACGGCAATATCGGCTGGTAGGTCTGTTTCTTCTTCCTGCAGACGTGTGCGCTTAGATGACTCATCCTTCTTTTTCTGGCTTGTTTTTTATCAAGTAGATTACTAAGAGAGCTTCGACAAGGATGTTTCCAGCCGCGAAGATTGCGGCAGATTCAATATTTATCGAGATTATATAGAAGACTAGTAGACCTAGCAGCACCCAGACAAAGACAAAGTCTTTCAGTATGCCAGACCTCGCTTTTTTGCGACTACGCTTCTCTCGCCGTGCCTTGCTGTCCGCATAGAGGTATATGCTAACCAATGTCAAGAAAATACTTCCACCACTAATACTGAGCGCCCACCAAGTGAACAGATCCAAGTCATACATTATTACTTCTCTCCTCCGAATTTGCATATCTTATAGAAGAACACTTTGCCAGCATCAACCAAGAGCAGATAAGTGGCGACCATAAGGAGCAGGAGCACCCAGTATTCAACTGGGAGGGCGGTGAATCCGAGGAAACCGCCTAGAGGTGTAAATGGAAGCACTGTTCCAAATGCCACGCATGAAAGTGTGAGTGCCATCAGCCACTTCCCTGGTCGGCTCGTGAAGAATGGGATACGTCTAGTTCTGATAACGAATATGACCAAGACTTCTGTCCAGAAAGACTCTACAAACCATCCGCTCTGGAACAGAGCCGGGTTTGTCGCGGCGCCGAATATGAATAGCATTATCCCATATGTGAGGAAATCGTAGAGTGAGCTGAATGGCCCGAAGAAAAGCGTGTATTTCCTTACAAAACCGATGTCCCAACGCTTTGGTGACTTGATGTATTCTTCATCGACGTTGTCGGTTGGAAGAGTCATGTTTGCCACATCATAAAGCAGATTCATGAAGAGTATCTGCATAGGCAGCATGGGCAGAAATGGCAGGAAAACAGAAGCCGCGGCAGCGCTGAACATGTTCCCGAAGTTTGAGCTAGTGCCCATCAGTATGTATTTTATCGTGTTGCCGAAGATCTTGCGCCCTTCATTTATGCCACGTCCCAGTACAAGCAAGTCCTTTTCCAGAAGAACTATGTCAGCTGCTTCCTTTGCAACGTCAACTGCTGTGTCAACAGATATTCCCACATCTGCCTCGTAGAGAGCTGGCGCATCATTGACTCCGTCCCCCATGAACCCTACAACGTGCTCGTTGGCTTTCAGGGCCTTGATAACGTCAAGCTTTTGTTCAGGGGTAATCCGTGCAAAGATTGTTGTCTCTTCAACTGCTTCTTTGATTTCCGCCCAACTCATATGCACTAGGTCTGCACCACAGACCACTCTTTTGATTGGGATTTTCAGTTCGTCACAGATCGTTTTCGCTACGAGCTCATTGTCTCCAGTCAATATCTTTACGTGGACACCCATCTCGTTCAGCTTGGTCACGGCCTCATGGGCGTCTTTCTTAGGAGGATCAGAAAAAACGAGAAAACCAAGAAGCGTCAAAGCAGTCTCGTCTTCGGTCGTGTACGATGTCTGAGCTTCCACTTTGCGGCTTGCCACTGCAAGGATGCGGTAGCCAAGTTGAGAGAGGCTGGAGAACTTGGAGTTGATTGTCTTCAGGACAGCGCTCATCGGTTCGGTTCTTCCACTGATTTCAGCGTGCCCGCATTTGGCAACTATCGATTCATGCGCGCCCTTGCTAATCAGAATGTACTCCCCATCTTTCCTGACGACCACAGACATGATTCGTCGCTGATAATCGAAAGGAATCTCATCGACCTTCGTGTATGATTCCATGCTTCCTTGCGCGCCATTTCTGATGGCATATTCCCAAATCGCTACGTCCATTGGGTTGCCAACGATTGCCTCACCTACTGCCGCAGAATTGCAGAGCAACGAATAGGCAAGAACATTCCGATCTTTCTCCTCGCCTAGCGAGCGGCAATCACTGAGAATGATTTTTCCTTCAGTAAGTGTTCCGGTCTTATCAGTGCAGAGGACATCCATGTTGCCGAAGTCCTCTATCGAAACCAACCGTTTGACGACTACCTTCACTTTTGCCATTTTCCCTGCACCTTGAGCAAGACTGATTGTCACTATCGCAGGCATCAATTCCGGAACCAACCCCACAGCTACTGCAAGAGAAAATAGCAGAGAATCAATTAGTGGGTGACCGACGGCTGCATTCAATGAGAAGATGCCGATTGAGAGAGCCAGAGTAAGCGTGAGAAGCATTGTCCCGTACTTCTTGATACCTCTTTGAAACTCTGTTTCTGGATGGGGTCGAACCAGACTTTTCGATATGGCTCCTAGCTCTGTGTTTTTTCCGGTCGAGACGACGAAACCTTGCCCGCTGCCGTGAACTACGACAGTGCCCATGAAAAGATAATTGGTCAACTGCTGAGGCATTGGGTTCTGAATATCAAGTTGATCAAAAGTCTTTTCAACTGGAAATGACTCGCCTGTGAACGTCGCTTCATCAGTCTGCAAATCCTTCGATCGGATAATCCTTATGTCTGCCGGTATGATGTCTCCAACATAGACTGAAACCAAGTCCCCTGGAGCCAGAAGTTTTGAATCAATCTGAGAGGATTTACCCTCTCTCACAACCATAGCCTTAACTGATACGTTTTGTCGAAGATCTTCAACTATCTTTTCTGCCTTATACTCATTGTAAAATCCCAAAACAGCGCTCAGAGCAATCATTGAGAGGATTATTATGGCTTGCTTGAGTTCTGAATAGACACCTGCCACAACTGCACATGCGATTAATATGGCAAATATGGGGTTCTTGAGCTGCCTAAGAAGCACTTGAATCGCGCTGAAAGCATGGATAGGTAATTCGTTGTTTCCATAGATCTTTAGGCGCCGCTGCGCCTCCAGCTGGGATAGTCCTTGCTCGCTAGATTCAAGGGACCGATGGACATCCGTGGATGGGATAGACCAGTAATTCTTGCGCTCGTTGCTGGTTTTCTGCTTTGACGTCCCTTTGAATCCGCCTCAATAATGGTCCTCTTGAACATCCAAAATCGATGTTACTCTCGGTAATGAAGCCAAAGCGATATTTAGGCGTTACGCAATCTTCCCTGATCTCAAACGCTAACTGGACGCTCAGGCAGGTTCCTCGTGTATGTCTATCCTGGCGACATTTGGATATGCGCTTCTAATCGCACTTTCGATTTGATTCGAGATTGAATGCGCTTCTTTTATGCTCAACGTGGAATCGAATCGGCATCGAAGCACCAAATGCAATGTCTCTCCGAACCTTCGAAACTCGATTCCATAGACTTCCTTTACTTCAGGGAATTGCTGTGCTAGATGCTCAATGTAGGATTCCATCTCAGTCTCAATTCCAGCCCGCTCTCTTGAAATGCGGTCTGACGCCGATTCGATATGAACAGTAATCTCGGATATGTGGGAATTAACTGCTTTTATCCTCTTTTCGACTTGGTCAGCGACATGGTGCGCTTGCTTCACAGTCATGTTCGCGCTCACTTCCAAATGAAGGTCTACACAGAGTTTTCCGTCTATTTTCTGAATGTGAATATTGTGCACGCCTCTGGAGCCAGGAGCACCTTCGGCTACGTCCTTAACAACCTGCCAGACATTTTCCTTGCCGTTCCCAAGGGGTTCGGTATCAATCGTAACCCTTGCATCTGGAACGACAGCTTTGACTCCCCTTTCGATGGTTAACGCAATCTTGTGAGCACCTTCAAGTCCGAGATTGCTGTCGAGCAGTACATGAATATTCACGTCACGTCTCTTTCCGCTCAACCGCACGTCGAGGTGGCGGCAACCTCTAACGCCTTTTATTGCCTCGACCTTCTTTCGAATGGTCTGCGCAATCTCCTCCTCTGATCGCTCAACAAGTGGCAACGGCAAATTTGGCACCGCACTAACATTCTGAATCTCCAGAATATATACCTAAGTGAAGACCACTTACGGTCAACCAAATCAGACTGAGCACACTGAACTTCCAACAACAGCACTGAGAGCAGCACGCGCTATCTGCCACCTCTTGATGACTGAGAGTGCGCAATATGAGCTCGAGTCTGCTTCAAGTTTATTTAGAGGTTTATTAGCAATATTCTGATGATTATCAATGGAAATAGCTAACATAGCTGTCATAGGAGCGGGCGTTGTAGGCTTAGCAGTGGCGGCAAAGATCTCAGAAAGAAATGAAGCCGTGTATGTTTTCGAGAAAAACGCAAGGTTTGGACAAGAAACCAGCAGTCACAATAGCGGGGTCATACATTCAGGAATCCACTACCCAAAGAATAGTCTCAAAGCCAGGCTCTGCGTCAAAGGAAACACTATGATGTATGAATTGTGCAAAAGGCATGGGATTCCATACAAGAAGCTGGCAAAACTGACCGTGGCAATAACAGAAGAAGAGATTGACGAGCTAGAGAAACTGATGCAGGCTGGACAAGCAAACGGCGTGGAAGACCTAAAGTTCCTCAATAGGGAAGACGTAAGAAAGATTGAACCCAACGTTGAGGTCGAGAAGGCTCTTCTTTCGCCTTCAACAGGCATAGTTGAACCTGATGAGCTAATGAATCATTTTCTTGCACAGACAAGGAAGAATAATGCAATCTTGGCCACAGAGACGGAAGTCACTGGCATCAAGAAAGCAGAGGACGGATATGAAATATGGGGAACGAGCGTTGGCGAGAAATTCTCAATCAAAGCGAACACGGTTGTCAATTGTGCAGGTCTTCACTCAGACGAGATCGCTGCCATGGTCGGGCTAGACACAGCCAAACTCGGATACAAGTTACATTACTGCAAGGGAGACTACTTTAGGCTGGTTGGAAAGCCTCCAGTCAAAATGCCGGTTTATCCTGTCCCAAAGGGACCCGGCTTGGGTACCCACTTGACGCCAGACCTTGCCGGCATGATCAAGCTGGGACCAAACGCCTACTACGTCAACGACATTGACTATGAAGTAGAATCGAAGGAAAAGGAGTTCCGCGAAGACGTGGAAAGGTTCATGCCTTGCATTTGCAGTCATCAGATACAGGCCGATTCAGCAGGAATCAGACCGAAACTTCAAGGACCAAACGATGGTTTCAAGGACTTCGTAATAAGACACGAAGCCGACAAAGACTTATTCGGGTTCATCAATCTTGTGGGAATAGAATCCCCAGGTCTGACAGCGGCTCCAGCAATAGGCGAGTACGTTACAGAAATATACGAAAACGAAATCAAGCAATGACAAGAATAGTTACAGGACTAATGATATGAGTTGAGAAGATGGTGGAAAGCTTTGAGCGTTTTCCGGCAGAGGTGCTGAGATCTTTCTGCATGGAAGCCCTAGAAAGATTGAGTGTGCCCCAAGAGGACGCGAAACTGACTGCTGACGTACTGGTTGAGGCTGACTTGCGGGGGATTGACTCTCATGGCGTTGCCCGCATGAGCCGTTATGTTTCAGGCCTTCAACAAGGAATGATGCGACCAAAACCGAATCCTCGTATTGTGAGAGAAACTGGTTCCACAGCCACTATTGATGGAGACGCAGGCTTAGGTCAGCCCGTGTCCCACAAAGCTATGAAACTCGCTATCGTTAAGGCACGCGAGCACTCTGTGGGATTTGTTGCAGTTAAGAATTCTAACCATTTTGGCATTGCAGGCTATTACGCTATGATGGCCTTGGCTGAGGACATGATAGGCATATGCACCACAAACACCGAGGTTCTAGTTGTGCCCACGTTTGCCCGCAACGCTGTACTTGGCACAAACCCCATAGCCATCGCCATACCTTCGGGTAAAGAGCGCCCTTTCGTGCTAGACATGTCAACAAGCACCGTGACTCGTGGGAAACTGGAGGTTTATGCGCGATTAGAAAAGCCGATTTCCATCAACTGGGCTACAGACGAGAAAGGAATAGCCACAGAAGATCCTGCCCGCGTCCTTCAAAACATAATGAAGAGAAGCGGTGGAGGTCTGCTTCCTCTAGGAGGTGCCTTAGAAGAGTCTGGAGGGCACAAGGGATATGGTTTGGCCCTCGCCGTTGAGATTTTCAGCGCAGTACTTCCTGGAGCCCTTTACGCGAACCAAGTCTATCCAAAAAATGAGGATGGAAAGCCCTTGCCATCAGGAATAGGCCATTTCTTCGGGGCGATGCGAATTGACGCCTTTCGTCCAAAAGACGATTTCAAGCATGATATGGATGATCTCATCCGACGCCTTAAGGAGGCACCGAAAGCCGAAGGAGCAGAACGCATTTACATTCATGGAGAGAAGGAGTATGAAGAAGCCGAGCGACTGGCAAAGCGAGGAGTCCCTCTGAACCCGAAAGTCGCTGAGGATCTTCGGGTGATCGCAAAGCAGCTCGGAATGAAGAAGCCTTTCTAGACTACGATTCATCAGTACGCGCACCTGATTGCGTGGTTATCCACTCCGGCTCCTGACGCGCGCTAAACGCATGCTTTTTATTCTCAGGTCCTCTATGCCTGTTGACGGTGCTGTGTTCGAAACCATAAGATCGTTGGGTACTGTTTCCAGAGCAGAATTCCTGCTTCCGAATCTGGGATCGCTCATTATGGGACTTGCCTGGGGGGCAACACAGTCCACGAGTATCGGAGATTTGGTGGTTCTGATAATCTTATCCTTCACGATAATTAATGTAAGTTCTGCCATCGGTGCACAAGCAAACACCCTCTCCGATCGAGAGCTGGATTCCAAGGATGAGCGAAAGAAGCAGCTTGTCGAAGCAACGAATTCCCTTGGAGCAAACAAACTGAAAAAAGTGCTAATCATCGAGCTCCTTCTCACCCTATTTCTCGTCATCCTTTTCATGTATATTCAGCAAAAACCCATTCTCCTAGTGCTCTGGATGGTCGGAATCAGCTTGGGCTGCGGCTATTCTGTTCAACCAACAAGACTCAAATCAAGAAACTGGCTAGCTCCTATCTCCCTGATTCTCGTACTCGCAGTCTTTCCAGTCCTATTCGCCTACTATACCTTCACAAGTGAACTGAACCCTTTCTTTTTATTGTCATTAACAGGGCTCGCTCTAACAGTATATGGTGTAATAATACCGACTGAAACCCGAGACTACTTCGGAGACAAAGCAATGGGCATCGAAACATTAACGGTTAACATAGGCCTGGTCAAAGCGTCAATCCTCGCCATAGCACTTCTAACGACAGGAGCCACGCTAACTGCAATCGCGTTTCTGCTGGAATTCATCTACTCTCAACATCCATTTCTGACCATTTTCCTAATCGCTATACCCGTTGCCGGATTCCTCGTTTTGAAGCAATTCAAGAAACTCTACTCCCTCTCAAAGGAATACAGCGAATCATACACCAGTAGCGTTATCCAAGAAAAGATTGTGAACCTATCCGCACATAATCCTCAGTGGATAATGATAATCACACAGACTTACAGCGCAATCTCTATCATTCTGTTGTTGAGCAAGTTTTTGCTTTAGGCACGG
>CAZDNV010000027.1:0-6791 GCA_964506875.1 uncultured Candidatus Bathyarchaeia archaeon | reverse complement strand
TCATTTTGATGCTAGTTCCCCACCGGTGCCCCAGTTGCATTTTGGCACATCATGAATTATGACGTGCAACTTGTCAGCCGGAACACCTATCTCCTCAAAGGCTTTCGTTATACCTTTGATGAGCTTCGCCTTCTGTTCCACAGTTCTTCCTTGCCACATCTCAACAATAACTACTGGCACAACATCACCTCTGATCGTTTCTTGGATGTCAATGACTAATAATCTTTCGACCTAGGATAGCATTCCGCCGCAATCACCGTCCTTCTTGGAATTTTCAGCATCCGCAAAGCCGATCAAATCAACGAAATGTGTAGCACGCCGTCTCGAATCCATCTATGTTTCCGATTCTGTCTCTTTTCCTTCTTTGTTCTATCTGCCGCGAATATGCTGGCATACCGCGCGCCTCCTAGCCCAAATGCTTTAAAAAAGAAAACTACAGTAATGAGCGTATGATTCAGGTAGCTTATTGTACTGTGGAGAGGCATGAACACTGGAACTCTTGAAAGTGATTGAAAAGATTACGAGCAAGATCGCACCTGGGCGCGCACCTTCATTCAATGAAACTCAAGTAATCAAAGCGTGGGAAATAATCGGAACCGGCGGACCGGTGGGCAGGATAAAGTTGTCGAAGGAACTTGAATTGGGAGAAGGCACAATAAGGACTTTTCTAAGACACGCATCAAAAGAAAAAATAATCAAGTGTTCAAGACATGGGATTGCGCTTTCAGAGCATGGAAGAAGATTATTCTCTGAGTTGAGATCCAAAATCAGCCCAGGAACTGAGGTCCCTAGCAGTTCCCTGACGATTGGGCCAATTAACGTTGCAGTCCTCATGAAAGGTGCGGCTCCTAGAGTGAGAACTGGTGTCGAGCAGAGGGACGCGGCGCTTAAAGCCGGAGCCTTAGGAGCGACGACTCTAGTTTTCTCCCGGGGCAAGCTTACCATGCCAGCGAGCGAAGAAGATGCCTTTAAAGGAATCTCCTCCATACGCAACATGTTATTGTCTAAGCTAGATCCAAGAGAAAACGATGTTATTATAATAGGGTGCGGAGAAAGCAGAAAGCTTGCGGAACAAGGGGCAACGATGGCAGCGCTTGAGCTCCTAGATCAAAAGACAAGAAAGCCAATAAAAACGTCTGAATGAGCGAGCCCTGTGCAAAGTATAGATCGCCTAGAACGCACTTCAACAATAACGAAGGAACACCACTTTCGAACAGTCTGTTTTTGGCTTCTTGAAACGCATGCAAAAATCCCGCAACACGCGCTATCTGGCGTATGCTTTACCAAAAGTGAGTTAGGTTTTTCGCGTGGCACTGAAAGAAAGCTTATATCGCCATTTACGTGTTGGAATAGCTTCCGAGTCTGCTGGTTTCAACAATGAGCGTCGCCAAGCCCATTCTTGAGTATGTTAAGACGATTAAGACGCAGGCAGAGATTCTTCGTTCGACGAGCACGTTTAAACGGCTTTTGAAGTATCACAGAGCTTACCTTCATCTCATCGCGGCAATACTTGCGGTGACTGTGCTTGCGGCGTACTTGTTTTCGCTTGAGCCATTGTTTACCGCTCAGGTTATTGACTTGGTGATCTCGAAAGGGAAATCGGAGTTCCTATTGGGTTTGGTGGTCAATATCGTTCTTGCAGTCGTGGGTCTTGGGACTACCAACTTTGTAAACGCGTATGCTCAAGGTTATTTGGCGCAGATGGTTGCAAGGGACCTTAGGTCTGACTACTATTCTTCTCTTCAACGTAAATCGTTCAGGTTTTATGATGGTTCGGCGGTTGGCGATCTCGTCTCTAGGGCCACTGTAGACTTGCAGGCTGTGGAAGCTTTTGTTAGGACTTGGATTGGAACCTTAGTCAATGCTGTTTTTGCGATCGCGATCGCGTTTATGATTATGTTTTCAGTCAATCCCGTTATGAGTTTTATTGCTATTGCCCCTATGCCTTTGATTTTCTATTTTACAGCTCGGCTTTGGATTAAGACCATGCCGCTATTCAGGAAGATGATGCTTGTTCTGGGCAGACTTGGCGCTTACATTCAACAGAACATCATTGGCATGAAGGTCGTGCGCATCTTCAGGAGGGAGGATGAGCTTGACCAAGGGTTCAAGCAGGTTGAGCAGGTTTTTGTGGACACAGCTATTGCCGCGGGGAAGATTCAGTCTAAGTACATGCCTTCTGCGTCGGCTATTTTGATCTTGGGCATTACAGGCGTGTATCTTTATGGTGGGAATCTTGTAGCTGCCCCTGCAGCTCTGCTTACGATTGGGCAACTCACGCTCTTTTCTAGGTACATGATGCGGCTGAGTTTCCCGTTGCGCGATTTGAGCATGCTTTCGGGCACGTGGATTAATGCTTCTGCTGGGCTCGAGCGTATCTATGAGACGATGGACATTCCGGTGGACGTAGAAGATTCAGCAGATGCTGAGGAGCTTGCCATAGAGAAGGGCGAGGTTGAGTTCAAGAATGTGACGTTTGGCTACGCCAAGGATAGACCAGTATTGAGAAACGTCAGTCTCAAGGTTAAGGCTGGTGAAAGGGTTGCGATTCTAGGGGCAACGGGCTCAGGCAAGACTTCGCTAGTGTATCTTGTTCCTCGGTTTTATGACGCCGATTCGGGTAATATTCTGATCGACGGCATCAATATCAAGGATTTCAGGCTTGAGTCCTTGAGACGTCAGATAGGCCTTGTCTTGCAGGACGTATTCATATTTACGGGGACGATTAAGGACAACATTGCGTTTAGCAGGCCTGAAGCATCCATGGAGGGCATTGTGGCTGCGGCGAAGCTGGCGCGGATACATGATTTCATAATGTCTTTGCCTCAGCGATACGATACTGCTGTGGGAGAAAGGGGCGTGACTCTGTCTGGAGGGCAGAAGCAGAGGATAACCATTGCCAGGGCTCTCTTGGTGAGGCCGAAGATTCTGATTCTGGATGATGCCTTGTCTTTCGTTGATGCCAAGACTGAGAAGGAGATCCAAGAAGCGCTTGAGGAGGCTATGAAGGGTCGGACGTCTTTCATTATTGCCCAGAGACTCTCGACAATAAAGAATGCGGACAAGATTGTGATTCTTGATAATGGTGAGGTTGCTGAGTTCGGCACGCACCATGAGCTGATGGCTCGTAGTAGTGTGTATAGGCGGATTTACGAGACGCAGTTCCTTGAGCGTGGAATGGATAGGGCCTTGGAGGTTGGTGGCAAGTAGATGGCCGCTGGGCATGGTATTTTCTCAGCCAGAGGTGAGGAGTCTAGGAAGCGAACTGTTCCAGATAGTGCTTTGATTGCACGGGTTTACCAGTATGCCAAGCAGTACCGCAAGAGTTTGATTATTGGTATTACAACGATTGTCTTGAGCGCGTTGACTGGTTTGACTTCGCCTTACTTGCACATGATTGCGATTGACTGGATCATTTTGCCTGGGAATCTTGCTGGATTCGTTTGGTGGATTCCCATTTTTGTGTTTGTGACTTTGATGAATTATCTGCTTCAGTACGTTCAGGTTTTTCAGATGCGTATCGTTGGCGAGAACGTTGTTTCGTTGATGCGGGATGACATGATTTCTAAGCTGCAGAGGATTTCGCTTCGGTATTTTTCGGAGGGCGAGATTGGGCGGATAATGTCGAGGCCCACGAATGATGCGAACAACGTTAGGATTTTCCTGCGGATGGGTCTGACAAGCATTATTATGGATACTTCTTCGATATTGGGTTCATTTGTTATCATATTCATGCTTAATGCGAAGCTAGCTTTGGTGGCGGTTTCTATTCTTCCTGTCGCTCTAGTATTGGCATATTCCCTTGGGCGATTTTCAAGATCAGCATATAGGACGGTTCTTACATCGCTTGCTGGTTTGACAGCAAAGATACAGGAGAACTTGTCCGGAATGAAGGTGATCAAGTCGTTTGTGCGGGAGAAGAAATCCTATGAAGAGTTCCGTGGAACACAAGACAAGAATGTTAAGGCGAATCTTCGTGCGCTCCGGATTTCGGCGACTTATCAACCGCTCGTGATGCTTACTAGGGTTGTTGGCACAGCTTTGATTCTTTGGTTCGGATCCACCATGGCCTTGAGTGGAGAGATCACGTTAGGCACGCTTGTGGCGTTTATTGAGTATCAGTTTCTGTATTTCATGCCGGTTATTGACTTGGTTGTAGTATATGATCAGTATCAGTCGGCCATGGCTGCGATTGAACGGATGTTTGATTTGATTGATACAAAGGTGGAGGTGGAGGATCCCCCTGCGGACAGAGCTGTTGAAGTGAAGACTATTGATGATGTACGATTTGAGAACGTGACTTTCGGGTACGACCAGAATATCCCGGTGATTAAGGATGTGAGTTTCACGCTTGAAGAAGCTAAGAAGTTGGCTATTGTTGGGCCAACTGGCGCGGGCAAGAGTACGCTGATTAACCTTTTGGCGAGGTTTTATGATCCGCTTGATGGCAGGATACTTGTCAATGGCGTTGATGTCAAGACTGTTAAGCTTGATTCTCTGCGGAAGCATATGGGCATTGTTCTTCAGGACTCGTTCTTGTTTCCGATGAGTGTGAAGGACAACGTCAGATTCGGAAGACCTGAAGCGTCAGATGGGGAGATTGTTGAAGCTGCTAGGGCGGTAGGTGCGCACGAGTTCATTATGAAACTTCCTGGGGGCTATGATTACGTTATTCAGGAGGGTTCGTCGAATATTTCGATTGGGCAACGGCAGCTGATTAGCTTTGCGAGGACGTTGTTGACGAATCCTAGGTTGCTGGTGTTGGATGAGGCGACTTCAAGTATTGATCCTTATACCGAGTTGGTCGTGCAGAATGCTTTGAGACGGTTGCTTGAGAACCGGCTAGCCATTATTATTGCTCACAGGTTGTCAACTATTCGTTTGTGTGATGAGATTATAGTTGTTGATGAAGGTAAAGCTGTGGAGAAAGGCTCTCACAAGGAGCTTATGAAGGCGAATGGGCTTTACAGCGCGTTTTACAGGATGCAGTTTCGAGAAGAAGGCTCTGAAGCGATGCCCATTGATGCTTAGCAGAAGCAAGGCGCGCGATGCTGTTTCCGATAGGTCATGAGACTTTCCTGAGCCTAGAAAAGAGCAAGAGAAAAGCAGAAGTGCATTTGAAACCCAAAGATCTGAGATTTCTTTTCTCAAGAAATGGAAGCTTTGTCCAGACAGATACATTGGCATTTTCCAAAGCACAGCTCCAAAGAATGCTTGGGCAAAGCGCGCGCTAACGCACCCTTTGAATATCCTATTTAGCTATGATCACTTCTGTCGCTTTTACGATCGCTTCCACGATGTCTCCAACCTTGATTTTCAAATCCTCGACTGCCTCCTTTGATATCAAGGCTGTGACAACAACAGGCACAGTTACCTCAACTTTGACTTTCGCAATTATGCCATTCTTTTCCACAGCTACGACTTTTCCTTTAAACCGATTTCTCGCACTGATCTTCAATCCTCTCACCTCCAAACGCCTCGTATCGGACAAGACCACGTTCAAATGATGCTCTAGGCGCTCGTATTCTTCTAATACGCTTACCCCAAGCTTTGTCAGTCTTGCACCACCTCCCCCAGTCTTGCCACCTTTGAAGGTTTCCAAGACTTTGCCGCCGAGAGTCTTTTCTATGCTCTTCGCGTAACCCCAAACATAGCGATAGGACATGCCGAGCTTTTGAGCAGCTCTCGAAAGCGACTCGTACTCCTGAATATGCTTCAGAATCTCGGCTCCGCCCTCACCCAGAAGTGGTTTTCCATTGTACTCCAGCCAAATCTTGAATGAGGTTTTGTACTTTCTCTGAAAGGACATTACGACGAGTTCTGTCGCGCATGCTTTATAAGTCTTGAATGCTCAGCAATTGGCTCACCTATTCTTCCATCTCGGTTCAGTAGTTCCAAATGTATCGATAGGGCATTCCGATTTTCCGACTGCTCGTAGGAAGGCTGCCTTTTCTAATGGTTTCCATGATTTTGACGCTGCTGAACCATTCGGCCGAGCTTTGGACTTGTGCGTGGTTTCCTTGTGGTGAACGTATTTTGTTGTTTGGGTGACCGTTATGCTTAAAAGGCCATGTCGCCCGATATGTATGCCTAAACATGACAGGTGAAGATGATGGAGAGGAAAGCCAAAGGATTGACCAAGGTATACTTGGGGCTTATCGTTGCGATCATAATTGTTGTAGCGATTCTAGGAGCATACTTCATATATCCTCGTCCAGCAACGCAACTGATCGTATCAACGACCACTAGCCTCTATGAAACCGGATTCCTCGACGTTCTAAAGAAAAGCTTTGAGCAGAAGAACCCAGGCTACAATGTCTCCTTCATTTCGCAGGGAACAGGACAGGCTATTCAAACTGCAAAGCTCGGACAAGCTGACCTGATACTCGTCCACGATCCAACTCAAGAACTACCATTTCTGAATGATAGCTACGGCGTCAACCGAAAAATTATTGCCTACAACTTCTTCATACTTGTCGGTCCGAGCGACGATCCCGCTGGAATAACAGGTTCATCTCCCCTTGACGCATTTAAGAAGATTAAGGCATCTGCCGACAATGGCACTGCTCTTTGGGTGTCCAGAGGAGACGGCTCGGGAACTCACGGCAAGGAAAAGCGATTATGGGCAGCTGCAGGATTCAACCACACGCAGATCAGAACTAGCTCTTGGTACCTAGAGGCCGGAGTCGGTATGACTGAGACACTCCAGCTGGCAAACCAGAAAAATGCATATACATTAAGCGACATGGCGAGTTATCTCAACAACAAGAACAAAGGAAACATCCAATTAG
>CAZDNV010000026.1:0-19542 GCA_964506875.1 uncultured Candidatus Bathyarchaeia archaeon | reverse complement strand
TGTCTACTATCGGGCGAGAGCAGGACAGAACGGCTCCCATAGTTTTGGCTAGATCTTCAACCATGGGCATATTGGTCAGGTCCTTTATTCCACGGCCTACTCCGACCAGTTTTTCCGCGGCGGTGATGTCGACACCTCCGGGTGGGGGCAAGACGTATTGTACAAAACGTTTCTCGGTTATTTCCTGTGTGAGAGGTGAAGGGATTTCCTTTATTTGGCCTCCTGCTGACGGTTCAGGCTTCTTCGCGGTGAAGGTTGCCTGCCGGACAGTCACTATGTAGGTGTCGGCCTTCTGAGCTGATGCTTTGACGTTGACTTTGCCACCAAACATCTGACGTGTTACGGCAAGTGCCCCATTCTCTAGCTCGACATTGACGCAATCTGTTGCCAATGGTAACTTCAAGGCTGCTGCAAGTCTTGGCGCCAATTCGACGCCATAGGAGGTATGTCCTATCATAACGAGGGAGGGTCTATGCTCAGTTATCAAGCTGGACAAGACTCTTTTGAAGGCTTCTGAGTTGAAGTGTTCCAGCTTTGCATCCTCAACAAGCAGGACGTCATTCGCGTATTCCGTTAGACCTTTTGCCATTTCTTTGACATTCTTGCCGAGCATGACGGCGGCGACATCAGCAATGATCTTTCCTGAGAGTTCTCTGGCTTTCGTTAGCATTTCAAAGGTTATGTCCCTAATCTGCCCTTGCCTATGCTCAGCTACAACGAAGATGCTCGCCATTTATATCAACCCTCTAGACTTGAGGATCTCAGCAATCTTGGCTGCAATCTCCTCTACAGTTCCCTTTAGGAACTCTGCCTGTTTCTCAACAGGTGGTACGTACAGCTTCTCTATCTTGATCCATGAGCCGGCTACTCCAACGTCGTTCTTTGTCAAGCCTGTATCTGCCAAGCCCATGACCTTGATTTCCTTTTGCATGGCTTTGCGAATGCCCATTATTGAAACGTACCGCGGCTCGTTTATTCCAGTTTGAACCGAAAAGAGAGCTGGCAATTTCACTTCTACCTGCTCTTCTAATCCTCCTTCAAGTTCTCGGTTGACCTTTGCAGAACCTGCGCCCAGTTCTATCTTCTTTACCATTGTTGCATGTGGGATCTGCAGCATTTCGGCGATTATGGGACCCACCATCGCGCTACCGTCGTCGCCTGCTTGCATCCCTGTGAGAATAAGATCGTAGTGCAATCCTTTGATCACACTATGGAGTATCTTCGCTATTGCATAGCCATCCGAGCCTTCAAAATCGGGATCAGTCAATCTTATGGCTTTATCTGCTCCTCGAGCAAGACATTTTCTTAGAGTGCTATCCGAGTCTTCTGAGCCGATAGTTATCGCTGTGACTGTGCCGCCATGTTTCTCTTTCATCCGCACTGCTTCCTCTAACGCGTAATCGTCCCATTCATTAATGTCGTACACTAAACCTGTCTTCTCTAAGGTTTTCCCCGTGCTGTCAATCTTCAGCTCCGCGTCAGCCGTTTCTGGAACATGCTTGACACAGACAACTATCTCCAAATCGCTTCACTCTCCGTCATGTCTGAGTTTGTTTCACGTTCGTTTTCATATAGCTTTTGCTTGGCAAGAAGCAGTTTAGAACATTGCCATTTGCTCACTCGAGTCTTCAAACAGCCCGCTTCTGATTAGACGCAACTTCCAGGCCTCGACGCTTGCTCTAGGGCACTATCAATATGCCATACTAGAAACCGCCCTTTGGTTTGGCTTGATTTCGCGAAGAAGAGGCCAAGAGCTTGTTCTAGAGTCGTTTTGGAAAGGTTAAAATCCGCTCATCAGAAACATATTAGCATAATCGAGGCAGGAAGAATGGAAAAAGCCGCTTCTTTGATTATCCTTGCCTGCCTTTCATTTGCTTTTCCGACGGTGATTTTCCCTTGCTTCGGTACTGGTGACGTCAAGATACAATTGTGTATGGTAATAGATGGATCGGCCTCCGTCAGTAACGCTGACTGGGTCATAATCAAGCAGGCAATAGCAAAGGCGGTAAATGAAACAGTGCCACACGATGGTTCATGTGAACTGGCAATAGTCCAGTTTGGCTACTCATGGGGGGAGGGCTATGCAAAGATCGAGATACCTCCTACTGCAATAGGTGGCAGCAACTACGGAACGGTGGCAAGCCAAGCTCTATCCATGCCCAAAGGTGATGGCAACACACCGATGGCCCACGGCATTTACCTCGGTTGGAAAGCATTAAGAACCTCGCCAAATTTTGCAGTTGCAACAAGACACGCAATCAATCTAGCCACTGACGGACAACCTAATGTGAGAAACAATAACGCTTCAATAGACCTTGACGGGAGCGGTTACGGTCCAAACGCATGGGACGATGTAATAGCCGTTGTAGACTCTGCAGCCAGTGAAGGTCTCAGTGAATTGGACATGGAAGGAATCGGTATAACTAGCAATACTACACGCGATTGGTTCAAGGGCTGGGCTGTGCACCCGCAACCAGGGGTCTTAGCCCCACCCTTTGTGAAGCCAGGTTGGATACGGATGGTTGCAGACTCGGCGGAGTTCGCTGGTACGATCGGACAGAAGATGCAGGTGATGATTGTTGAGGGAACGGATGTATGGGTTCCGCCTGCTGAGATGGCCTTATTTGCAGGTCTTATGTCCGTAGGCTTGACAAGTGTGGTTTCATCGCTTGCTTCTGCTGTAAGCAATCCTGAAAACTTTCCAAGCACGGAAGTAGCGCAGAAGATCAACAGTGTCTTTCCTGAGACCATGAAAAAATGGTTACATGAGTTCATCTCTTCAAAACGCAAGTTGGTAATCGGGCAGCATCAAGGCCACTCTTTTGTGCTTACAAAACGGGAAATACTCTCTTACACGATTGCATTATCAGTCTTAACTCTGGCCTTCTCCTATGCAAAATCATCAACGCTGAACCAGATATTGCCTTTGATCCCTACGGTTCTTGCGACAAGCATTATTGTGGAATTCGCTAAGAACTTCATCATAGAGACGATTGCAAGAAGCCAAGGGGTCTGGACTGAGCACCGCTTATGGTACTTTGGCGTCGCAACGTTTCTGTTCTCCACGCTTGCCTTTAAGGTCCCATTTTCCTCGCCAAGTCGACTCACGCATCATTCTCCAAGATTTACCAAACGTTCACTAGGTCTAGTCTCCTCTGCCTCAATCTTGACTGCCTTAGCCTTTGCTGCTGTTTTCTATATTCTCTTTACCCGAGGTTTAACTGTGATAGGTAACATAGGATTAATAATGTGCCTAACAATGGCATTCTTCGATACTCTTCCAATACAACCAATAAATGGAAAAGACATTTACAATTGGAGCAAGGTGTTGTGGATTGCCCTGTTTGTCTCAACTCTTGCTCTCTATACGCTATGCTTATTCCTGCTGTAGCTTTGAGTAGGTGACAAGCTGCGTCTGGAAAGAACCATGAAGAGGAATTAGTTAGAGGCGATGACTTTGCGTTCCTCTAATTGGCAATACTTGGGCCACGTGCTGTTCGGCACTGGAGGTGCCTTTTCCGTTTCGGGAGCAGTCGCATTCTTCTATTTCCAAGGGCACGTCGCTTCACCCAGCCGATACGGTTCATACTCGATTCCCCTTCTGCTGATCGGCGTCACCCTTCTGATTGCTGGTGTAACAGCCCTCATCTACTCGTGGAGGAAAAGACTACACGAACCCGTAGGAATGGAAGAACCATTGCCCCCGCCGCCACCACGACTTCCACCACCTCCTCCGCCGCCTCCTCCAAGTTAAGCTCATTACTAATCACCTGTTCATGGAATTGGCAAAGCACAGTGAACCATGTTGCAGCCTATCAAAACGCCTAGTGTATTCAGAAGCTTAGAAATTCGAGTCCCTACGCTGTCTCTATTGAGAAAAAGAAGGGCCTCTTAGAGTGCTTGCATTTTCCTTCCTTTGATGATTATTCTGTGGATTATTCTCTGGTCTGTCTGAGGTTCATCCGGTTTGGCCATTGCGATTACCTCGCAGTAGTTCTCAAGTGGTCCTCCAGTGATCTTCTTACCTAATGTTTCTTGGATCTGAAAAACACCTGCACTGTTGTTCATATGTATCAGTATCTGTATAGGGACATCCTTTCCCCGTCTGATTTCGACCTTTT
The DNA here is from genome assembly GCA_964506875.1 of uncultured Candidatus Bathyarchaeia archaeon. GTDB lineage: Archaea > Thermoproteota > Bathyarchaeia > Bathyarchaeales > Bathycorpusculaceae > CAZDNV01. The sequence continues at coordinate 15,421 of CAZDNV010000026.1, read as the reverse complement.
CGATACTTAGGGCTGAAACTGTGTGGATGTTGACGTTACCCTTGTCGAAGGCCATCCTTCCTCGCCCTTTCGTCATATCGGTGCCATCTGCGACTCCGACAAGTGCGGATTCCTCAGTCAGATCCAGTATTTCAAACTCGTGAGAATAAATGCAATGAAGTATTTGCCCTCGAATCTCGTACATGACCTCTTTGTTTCCGTAGATTCTTGGTAAGATTCGGTTCAACAAGGGGATCGCTAGATACACGCTTGATACGTTGTGATTTTCGCGGTGAACCTGATTTCCAATATCGTGAAGCAGTGCACCTGCCAAAACAATCAGGTAAGCGTCGTCTTCGTCGCCAGCTTTCTCTCTAATAGTACTTGTGGTGACTCCGTTATCAAGGAGTAGCTTGAGCATTTTCAAAGCATTTGCTGCTACGATCTTTGCGTGTATTTCTCCATGATCGTTGTATTTCAGTTTTGAAACAGCAATGTAATTAGCCATGTCCCAGTTTGCCTTGGTTTCCGAGTCTTTTCTCAGCAAGGTCCACATTTTCTTGGCTTTTGGCTTACTTGCCACAAGCTTGGAGATCAGCCTCTCGGCTTCTTCTTTCATTTCTGAATATGATGCTGGAAGCTCTAACTCGTACCCTTTGCCTATTGCGACTTTCGACACAAATTCACAACCAAATGCTAAGTTAATACCGTGGAACTGCTCTGCACGTGCTAAGTCTGTGACGGATGCTATAAAGATGTAGTGTCAAGTCAGGTTTGCCTAGGTAACCAGTTTGCCTAGATAACGTTAGGACACGTTCGTTGTGCAGACTCGGTGGCTAACCTTGTATCTTCTGTTTTATTATGGTTCGTTTCTCTTCAGGGAATGGACCGAACTTCTTTATTCTATCAGTGAACATGCTGAATAATTCTGCGGCTTTTTTGTAGACAGGCAACGGCACATAGCTGTAGCGAACTCGCATGTTCTCTATGCCATACTTGGCAAGTTCTCTTCCAAGGTCGATCATTCTCTTTTTCGTGAACTTCTCGTCGATTTCCTGTGTTCCTTCAATCACTAGAATCCCATCAGCACCATATGCAAACGCATATAGAAGATGCTTCAAGCCCAATATGGCAGTCGTTGGAACAGACACGATTCGAATGCTCTCGGGATAATCGGTGCGATCCAGCCCTAGAAAGTCCATGCCCGTGTACCCAACGTTCTTATCTACGAAGACCACTATCCTCACTTCGCCAGGCTGCTTGTCAGTGAGTACCCCACTTAGAGTAGCCACTATCTGTTTGGTTGTCGAATTCTTGAAGTCAATAGCTTCTTTCGGACAAACAGGTATGCAGGCTCCGCAACCTGTGCATTGGAAAGGATCAACTTTGGCCTTGCCATCTCGCATGGTTATGGCGTTCGTTGGACACGTAGTCACACATACGCTGCAACCATTGCATAAGTCTGCAATCACGTAGGCCTTCTCAGGACTAGTAGTGACGTAGTCGCTTTTCAAGAACAAAGCTGCCTTTGCAGAAGCACCAAGGCCATCGGAAACTGTGTCACGAACGTCCTTAGGACTTAAGGCACAACCGCAAGCGAAAATGCCTGTAACCAATGAATCGACAGGATCAAGCTTCGGGTGTTTCTCAGTTATGAAGCCATCTTCTCCCGTGGCCACTTTCATCTTTTCTGTGAGCTCCTTCAAGCCGGAAGGCGGAATCATCGGTGTGGCCAGACCTACCAAGTCAAATTCCTCATCAGTCAGGATTCCTGTAAGCGTGTCTTCAGCCAAAACGACAAGCTTACCAGTCTTGCTGTTCTTGTAGACCTCGGCTACCTTACCGCGAATGAAACTGACGCCTGCTTCTTGGTCACGCCAGTACAAGTCTTCATATCCTTTGCCGGTAGCCCTTATGTCTGTGTAATAGATGCTGACGTCTATTCCAAGCATCTTCTTAAGCACGAAAGCTTGCTTCAAGGCGTACATGCAGCAAATGCGGCTGCAATACGAAACGTAGTTCTTGTCTCTCGAGCCAGCGCAAAGTAGGATTGCCATCCGCTTCACGTCGCTACCGTCTGCCCTCTTCACGTAACCTCCAGTGGGACCAGTCGCGGAAACGAGCCGTTCCAAGTCCATCATTGTTATGACGTTTTTGTACGTGCCATATCCGTAAGTTTCAAGTTTCTTAGGATCATATAGCTGATAGCCTGTAGCCATTATTATGCCTCCCACATGCAAGTCGATCGTGCTTCCTTGGTCTGCTAGATTTACTGCTTTGGCTGGGCAAAGCTGTTCACACTTGCCGCACTTAGTGCAGGTGCTGAAATCAATCGCGTAAGCGGATGGGACAGCCTGTGGAAATTCGACGTATGCTGCCTTTCTCTTTGATAAGCCTTCATTGAACTCGTCAGGCACTGTGACTGGACAGACTTTCGTACATACTCCGCAACTCCGGCACTTCTGAATGTCCACGCCTCGAGGCTTCATGAATACCTTTACGTCATAGTTTCCAGGACGCCCTCTGAATTCTTTCACCTCTGCATAAGTAAGCAAGTCGACGTTTTGGTTTCGGCCAACTTCAGCCATCCTTGGCGTCAAAATGCACTGGGCACAATCCAGTGTTGGAAAAACCTTTGTCAACTTCGCCATGTTGCCGCCTATGCTAGGCTTCCTTTCAAGAAGATGAACCTTGAATCCTAAGTAGCCAAGCTCAAGGGCTGCTGTAATCCCTGCAATTCCCCCGCCTATGATAAGAATCTCTCTGGAGCCCTTCTCGCTTATGGTTTGCAATGGCTCAAGCAGTCGACTGCGCTCATAGCCACCCCTAATCAAGCTTATTGCTTTTCTGGAGGCTTCCTGAGAAAGTTTCGGTCCATGTGCCCACGAGTCATGCTCTCGGATGTTCACGAACTCAAGCATGTAGGGATTTAGGCCAACTCGCTCCAAAACGCTTTGGAAGGTGGCAAGATGCATTCTTGGCGTACAGCTGGCGACGACAACTCTGTCAAGATTCTCCTTCTTTATTGCGTCAACAATCATTTCTTGCGCGGGCTTGGAGCACAGGTACTTGTGGTATTTGGCTACGGCAACGTCTTCCCAATTCCTGACCGTTTCAACAACTGACTTCACATCCACGACGTCGCCGATGTTCCCGCCGCATTCGCAAACAAAAATCCCGATTCTCGATGGTTTCTTGTCCATCTTAAGTGATCTCCGACTTTGTTGATGCATTTCGGTGCATAAGGAGGAAAACACTTATTAAAAATCTTATGCCCCCACCTTAAGCAAAAGTGACGACGATCTTGAACGTTCAGGAAATCACCCAGAAACACAAGCTCCTCGAGTGCATACAATGCGGTTCATGCACTGGAAGCTGCCCAGTGGCAAAAAAGGCCAACCTCAACATAAGGCGTTACATGCGAGAAGTTGCCACGTTTGGCAAGTTAACCATACACCCGCAAAATGAACTATGGAGCTGCACGACATGCGCCACATGTGGGGTTCGGTGTCCAAAAGATCTTAATCCGTATGAGTTCTTGATTGATGTTCGCAGCATGGCTGTAGAAGAAGGCCAAGTTGCACCGACCATACGCGACGCACTCGAAAGCATCTTCAAGAATGGAAACCCATGGGGTAGAACCCGCAACAAGCGCTCTGAATGGAGCCAAGACTTAAGCATTAAGCACGTTTCGCAAGGCGCAGATGTTCTGTTTTTCGTGGGCTGCACATCTGCCTATGACCCTAGAGTCCAAAGTGTGCCCAAGAGCCTTGCCAAATGCTTCGAGAAAGCTGGACTCAACTTTGGCACTTTTGGCGACGAAGAGAATTGCTGCGGAAGCGAAGTCTATGGCATGGGCGAGAAAGGGCTCTTTGACTTCCTAGTTGAAGAAAACATGAAAGCCTTCAACAAATATGGCGTGAAGAATGCAGTGACAAGCTGTCCCCACGGATACCATGCATTCAAGAACAGATACAACCAAACAAGCTTCGAGATCCAACACCACTCGCAGTCACTGGCTAAGCTTATCGACGAGAAGAAGCTAACATTCACAAAGGAAGTAAACAAGAAAATCATCTACCATGACCCATGCTTCCTTGGAAAGCAAAACGGAATCTACGATGAGCCAAGAAAGGTAATCGAAAGCATACCTGGCGCCAAGCTTCTGGAATTTGACCGCTCGAGGGCTAGGAGCGTCTGTTGCGAAGGCGGTGGCGGAAGAATGTGGGTTGACATCCCGGGTGAACGCCTTGCAGAAACACGCGTCAAGGATGCTGCAGAATCAGGCGCCGAAATACTCGCAGTAGCGTGCCCCTACTGCATGCTAACATTCGAAGACGCTGTCAAGACCACAGGGCTAGAAGGAAAAATCCAGATAATGGACATAGCAGAAGTCCTAGCTCAAGCCCTTTAGGTTTAGAAGAAATAGCATTCTTGGTACTTGCGATTCTGATAAATACTAAGCTGATAGAGAAGAATATTCTAAAGGCTGCTTGAAATGGAAAGCTCAGAATTGATAATCGTTGGCGCAGGAGCCGCAGGATTAGCTGCAGGAATCTACGCAGCAAGAAGCGGCCTCAAGACGCTCATTCTGGAAGAGAAGATCGCTGGAGGAACTATGGCAGACGCCCCTTCCATTGATAATTACCCAGGCTTCCGAAGCATAGCAGGTCTTGAATTGGCACAGAGAATAGTTGATCAAGCCAGAGAAGCAGGCGCCGAAATACGTGAGTTTGAAAGCATAGCAGGTTTGGATCTCAACGACGAAAAGAAGACTGTAAAAACCAACAGGACAGTCTACGTATCGAAGGCCATAATCTTCGCTGCCGGAAGGCACTACCGACGCCTAGAAGTGCCAGGGGAAAAAGAGTTTCTCGGAAAAGGTGTAAGCTACTGCGGACTCTGCGATGGACCATTGTTCAAGAGTAAACGGCTTCTTATAGTCGGGGGTGGGAATTCCGCGCTAATGACGGCACTCTATCTTGCCGGATTGGCGTCCGAAGCAAAGATTGCACATCGCAGAGATTCGTTCAGAGCTGAAGAAACCCTAGTAAAAGCACTTGAGAGGAAGCAAAACGTTGAGATCTTGTGGAACACGGAGATCAAGGAAATCAGAGGCGAGAGAACCGTCAAGAAAGCAATACTGTTTAACAACAGAACTCACGAGGAAAAAGACTTGGCGATTGATGGCGTATTCGTGCAGATCGGAGAAGACCCAAACAGCCAACTGGCCAGAGAGGCAGGAGTTGCAGTTGACAACGACGGCTACATAGTGGTCGACATACTGCAAAGGACGAATATCCGAGGCGTGTATGCAGCAGGCGACGTCACAAACCATCCGGTTAAGCAAGTTGGGACAGCAGTGGGTCAAGGGATAACCGCAGCAACGGAAGCATACGGTTACATTAGAAGACCATATTACAAAGAGTAGAAACGCACCAGAAGTGATATATTTTCGTAATCGTTACCGAAGCTTTCGGGAAATCGCTTAAACCATCGAAAATAGCTTGCGACAGACGTGGCTTGGTGTGCCGAAATGAGTGAGGCATTTGTGGCTGCGATAACCATCAATCAGGATTACTGCAGCAGGTGTTCCATCTGCCATTCTATTTGTCCTTATGAAGCTGTAAAGCGGGATAGTGAGACCGGCAAGGTCGAAATAGATCTCACCCAGTGTCAGGTCTGTGGAATATGCTACAGTGCCTGTCCGGTCATGGCCATCGAGATCATATACTACAATTATGAAAGCTTGCTGAAATACGTCCAATGCATGATGGAAGAACGTAAGAGTGATGTTCTAGTTCTAATGTGTAGAGGCAACTCGCCTTCATCATGCGAAATTGAAGAAATTCTAAAGGATCAAGGCTTGGCCAAAACCAACTACATCCCACTGCGACTGCCATGCTCCGGGCGAATCCCAACGGAATTCATCTTTAAAGCTCTCGAATTGGGAATCAGAAGCATCATTTCCATTCAATGTGAAGATCGTTTCTGCAGATTCAAGGAAGGAACCAAGATAAACACTAGGCGGCTACTCGTGAGCAGAGCAGTTCTCGAGCAGCTGGGCCTTGATAAGGACACAGTAAGAGTCGTAAAATACTCACGAAAGGCAAAGTATGATACAGAAAAATGCGTTGGGTGCGACAAGTGCGTGTTTGTCTGCCCGTACAAGGCCATAGAAGCAGAACCATTTGCCACACCGAGAATACTCAGCGAGGATTGCATGGGTTGTGGAGCATGCGCATTGGTCTGCCCTCATCACGCAATACAGATTGAAGGTTTCGAGTTCGAGGAAGTTCTGAAGCGGTATGCAGAGGCAGCCAGAAAGCTTAAAGGAGAAGGCAAAATCCCTCCGATTCTGATCTTCTGTTGCCAATGGTCGGAATTCTCTGCCCTTGATAACCCTGATTTGCTGTTCAAGAAGAACGCCGTAATCTTGGAAGTTCCATGCTTCAAAGCGCTTGACCCTGTCCATGTCGTCAACGCATTGGAATGCGGGTTCGATGGCGTCATGGCCGTCGTATGCCCAAAGGAAGATTGCAAGCTGCAAGAGGGAAAGGAAGCCGCTGAAAGAAACATGACAGTGCTGAGAAACGCGCTGAAAAGAATGAACATGCATGAACGCTTCGAGCTCTTCACCGCTTCACCTAGACGCGTTGATGATTTCAGCCAAAGACTGAACGAGTTTTCCAGGAGAATAGCTTCCCTGCCGAAAGGGAAAGTGGAGGCGAAGCCGATTGTATGAAATCGTGGCTAGGAAGGAACTGGCCCCGAAAACCAAGCTTTTCAGAGTACTTGCTCCTGAGATGGCTGAAAAAGCTCAACCTGGCCAATTCATAATACTTATCATAGATGAGAAAGGCGAACGCGTACCATTGACGATTGCGGGATATGATTCTCAAGAAGGCACGGTGGATTTTGCATTCCACGAAGTTGGCAAAACAACCAAGCAGCTTGGGCTTCTCAAGGAAGGCGACTCCATCTGGAACGTAACGGGCCCTCTAGGCGTTCCCTCGGAAATCAGGAGATTTGGGAGAGTTCTGTGCATCTCTGGAGACGTGATGATTGCCCCTATGAAATTGCAGACTGAAGCCCTGAGAAAGGCTGGAAACACTATCACAACGATCGTAGGCGCCAGAACCAAAGAACTGCTGTTCTTCGAAGATGAAATGCATGCCCTGAGCCACGAATTCCACGTGGCGACAGATGATGGTTCAAAAGGTCAATTAGGACTGGATTTCTTGAGGAAAGTCCTTGAAGAAGAGAGGTTCGACCGATGCGTCACTATGGGACCAGTCGTTATGATGAAGAAAGTCTCAGAAATGACTAAGCCTTTCGGGTTAAAGACAATTGCTACTCTGACGCCCATTATGGTCGATGGAATGGGAATGTGTGGCGTATGCAGAGTTACGGTTGGAGGAAAAATAAAGTTCGGATGCGTAGATGGACCCGAGTTCGACGGTCACCAAGTGGATTTTGACGAGCTGATAAGCAGGCAGAGGATGCTCCTTCCTGAAGAGAGACTGAGCTCACTTTTGTGGGAAATGCACGGAGGCTGCACTTGTGGGGGAGAGTAAGCCTAAACCCAAAAAGCAAGCCATCCCGATGCCCAAGCAAGATCCTAAAACACGTGGGCAGAATTTCGAGGAAGTTGCCTTAGGCTATACTGAAGAACAGGCCCTAGAAGAGGCTAGCCGATGCCTTCAATGTCCTAAACCCTTGTGCGTAGGCGGGTGCCCAGTAGGCATCTGCATCCCCGACTTTGTCAAGCTGCTCCGAGAAAAAAAATGCCAAGAAGCAATTGAGAAGATCAAGGAAAGAAACGCTTTGCCAGCGATCTGCGGGCGCGTGTGTCCACAGGAGGAACAATGCCAGAAAACCTGCATCATGGGCAAAGTGGGCGAACCAGTAAGCATCGGTCGACTTGAAAGATACTTGGCCGACTGGGAAAGAAAGAAAGGCGTTAAAAACCCTGAGAAGACTCCACAAACCGGCAAGAGAGTCGCCGTCATCGGAGCCGGCCCAGCAGGACTCACAGTAGCGGCTGACCTAGCAAAATCGGGACACGGCGTCGTGGTTTTCGAGGCATTGCATCTGCCTGGAGGCGTCTTAACTTACGGCATTCCTGAATTTCGCTTGCCCAAGAGGATAGTCCAAGCGGAAGTTGAATACATAAAGAAGCTGGGAGTCGATTTGCGTGCAGGATACCTTGTTGGCAGGATATACACGATCCCAGAATTGTTGAGAACAGGATATGACGCAGTGTTCATCGGGACAGGAGCAGGACTTCCAGCCTTCATGGGAGTGCCAGGAGAAAACCTGGGCGGGATCTACTCTGCAAACGAGTTCCTGATCCGAGTTAACCTAATGAAGTCATACGCTTTCCCCTTGTATGACACACCTATGAGAATAGGTAGGCACGTCGTAGTCATAGGCGGAGGCAACGTTGCCATGGACTCAGCACGCTGCGCATTACGATTAGGCGCCGAGGAAGTTTGCATAATATACCGCCGGTCAAGGGAGGAATTACCAGCCAGACAAGAAGAAATAGAGAACGCTGAGGAGGAAGGGATATTGTGCAAGTTTCAAGCTGCACCGATAAGGTTTATCGGAGACGAGAAAGGCTGGGTCAAAGCCATGGAATGCATCTGCATGGAACTTGGACCGCCCGACGAGTCAGGAAGAAGAAGACCTATTCCCGCAAAAGGCTCTGAGTTCGTAATGGACACTGACACGGTGGTAGTGGCCATCGGCAGATCGCCTAACCCGATCATACAAAGCACGACTGAGGGTCTACAAGTCACGAAATGGGGCACGATACTTGCAGACGAAAACGGAAAAACAAGTATCGATGGAGTCTACGCTGGCGGAGACATAGTGACAGGTGAAGCAACAGTCATAAGCGCCATGGGCGCCGGCAAGAAGGCGGCAAAAGCGATACATGAATATCTGATAAAAAAGTGATCTGAAATCTGCTAGGGCATGTGCTTCCGTCTTCGGACAGCATGTTAGAACAGAGGAATCGTTCGTCAACATATCAATCATGAAGAGAACTGATCTCGTCCTGAAATGGCATTTCGTGGAATTTCCGTTTTGTCTGACAACATTCTTAAATGAAGCCTAGACGTAGGCTTTTTCATGCACGAATGGGCGTTGGCTGAGGCAGTGATTACAGCGGCTTCTCAAATAGCTGAGAAAGAGGGGCTAAAGGAGATTACTGAGCTAAAAATAACAATCGGCGAACTACAACAAGTAGAGGTTGACATACTGAGGTTTGCCTTGTCCGAGCTGAAGGCAGGCAAATCCAAAAAGGCAAGAATCACAATCAAAGCTGCAAAGGCCAAGCTGCAGTGCAAGGCATGCGGTCATCGATGGGTCTTCAGCAAGGAAAAAATGGATCGGAATGTCGCTGAAGCGATACATTTTGTCCCTGAAGTGGCACACACCTTCATCAGATGCGCTAGATGCGGTAGCCCAGACTTCGAGATACTGGAAGGCCGCGGGGTCTGGCTTGAAACGGTCAAGGGTGTCAAGTGACCATGGTTGACCCGCGAATCAGCTTAGTAGAAAAGAGAATGAGACCCATTCGCAGTGTTATAGCAGTCTCTAGCGGCAAAGGTGGTGTAGGAAAAAGCTTGATAGCTTCGACACTTGCCTTGACGCTGGCAAGAGATGGCTTCAAAGTCGGCCTATTCGACTTGGACTTCACCAGCCCATCTGCCCACATAATCTTAGGCATCAATAGGGCACGACCGAAAGAAGAGAAAGGGATAGTTGCACCAACGGTCCAAGGTTTGAGATTCATGTCCATAGTCTACTACTCAGCTGACCAAACTACTCCTCTTCGCGGCCCAGATGTCTCTAATGCGCTTATCGAGTTGCTTGCAGTCACAAGATGGGACACGCTAGATTACTTGATCTTGGACATGCCGCCGGGAATAGGTGACGTCACCCTAGACCTAATAAGACTCATCAAAAACGTAAAGTTCCTTATAGTCACGACATCCTCACGCCTTGCTTTCGAAACTGTGAGAAAACTGGTTGCACTTCTGGATATGCTCGAGATTCCAATAGTCGGCGTCGTTGAGAACATGAAGATGAACAAGTCAGAGACTATTCAGCAGCAAACTGGAAAAGCAGGTCTGGCTTTCATAGGCGAAATCCCCTTCGACGAGGAAGTCGAAAAGAATCTGGGCAAGCCAGAGAGACTTCTCGAAACAGCATTCGCTAGGAAAGTAGAGCAGATTGGTTCGAGTCTACAAAGATATGAAAGCGAGAGAACCTCTGCACGTCTAGCGGGATCCAGTTTGAAAGCGGAAAAAAGGAATCTAGAGTATTGGAGTCTAGATGCCAATATTGACTAATACCCCAGTCATTATGGCTGTGGCAATCGTCAGCAGCAAGACGACGACTAGATGCTTACGCATGATAAGAGACTCTGTGTTATGCGACTCATCAATTGTGACAACTGCATTATTGATTTTAGCTGGGGTGACTGCGCTGGCAATGCCTCCTGCAACAGCATGACTTCCATAGATAGTCATGAATCCCCTATCATTAAGTCCAACAGTCTGAGCTGCAGCTTTCTGGACTTTGAGGAAGAGCACGTTTGAACTGGTTTCTGAACCGCCAACTATAGCTCCGAACAGACCTAATGAGGCAGCTACGAACACGTATCCAGCGCCAAAAACGGCAGCCAAAGTCGAGCCTAATATCATGTTCATGTTCAGCGTATCGTACATCGCTGAGCGTATTAGGGCTCCATTTACGATTTCCATGCTTGAATATGCCATGACAAAACAGATGGAGAAGTAGAGACTGTAAGTTAAGAAGGGCCATATGAAGCGTTTGAACCAGAAACGAAATGCAGTCTTGATTTGCTTCTTCGTTGGCCGAAGTGTAAGCAAGGACAGCAAAACAGCAGCTAATATCCAAGTGTAGATTTGGGAGAGTACGTCTAAGTCAATACTTTGGTCAGCAAATATCGCTATCTTCTCATAGCCGCCAAGAACGTTGCGGAGCCAATAATCAATCTGGGGAACACTCACAACCGTCGCAAGCATACACAGCAGTATCCATGGGGAAAAGGCACGCAAAACCTCTCTACGTGCCGGATAGTTAGAGCTGATTCCGCTTTTTTGACGAGACGGCCGTATCTTCTGATATGCCAATAGTGACAGCATGGCACACAACCCTGCAATAATGCCGACAATCCTTAATGGAACGTATTCTACTCCAGTGAAGTAATCAAGGCCGACTGTTCCAAGACAAGCAAAGGCTAGAACTAGACCGCAAATCACTGCAGGCACGGTCCCTCTACGCATCGATGATTTGCCGCCGATCAACCAGAGAATCGCAAAAGCGAAGCCCGTTGAGACAACGGGAAGAAAGAGAGATATTTTGAGCGCCATCTCAATAGGGTTGATCAGGATGCCGATTGATTTGCCGACTTCTACTGGCAAAGTTATTGGAACAGACAGCAATGAGAAGCTTGTTGTAGGATCATAACCTAACACTGCGATGGCAATGGCAGCTGGTGGAGAGAAGCCCATGGTAATCAGCAAGGGTGGAAACAAGGCTGGGGTGACAACTCCGAGTGAGGATAGGAATGAACCGAACCCTACTCCGATATACAACGCTTGAACTTCATTGCCGACCACCTGCTGCTTGATTACTCTTGAGACGGTACCCAGTGAACCAGTTTCTCGCATCAAGAAAACCATAAACATGGTAACAGCAACCGAAATCGAAATACCAAAGCTTTTCACAAACCCGTAGACTGAGGCACCTAAGGCCACTTCAGGCGGAGTCCCAAACTGAAGAACTGCAAGAACTGCGACGAGAACCAAGCCTACGAGAGCCATGACTAAACCACTCTGCCGGAGTAATGCAACACCAAACAAAATCACCAAAAGGGGAAAAAAAGCAAGCAGAAATCTTGAGGTCACCGTCTGGCCGGACCAGGCTGCAATCAATGCAACAACGCCGAACACGAGAATAATGCTCAAAGATACAATCGAGACTGCTTTTTCCCTCAATCGCTTCGGCACCCGGACGTTCACGTGTGTTGGTACGGTGACCTAATAAACCTTGGTTACATCCAGCATCAGTCAATAGACCCCGAGATTCGAGGTTCCCTGTCCCATTATTGGCTGCTCCAGCTGACGCAGAAGACAGCACAGACTGCTGTCGACGCACCTAACTCTTATTATTCATGGTCACACATTGCAGAAAGCAACTGCAAGGCTAGAAGAAGACTAGGATCTGATGGTCATGAAAGCGGTGATCTTCGATTTCATAGGAACTCTAGCAGATGTTAAGAACTACAGCGTGCAAGAATCAAAGATGAAGTTATTTAGAGCAGTAGTTGACGTTGGCTTTCGGGTTCAGAAGAGAGCTTTCACGGAGGCATATAGTCGATCACATGAGAAATTCAGAATCATAAGGTACCAAGAGCTAGTTGAGGTGACGAACGCCTTCTGGATCTCCGATGCTCTGAATGCTCTCGGGTTCAAGACAAGGCCTGATGACACGCGAATAAGGACTGCTGTAAACGTCTTCTTTGAAGACTATGCAAGGTCGCTCGAACTCACACCGTGCGCAAAGAAAGTGCTGAGTGAAATGTCAAACGACTATAAATTGGGTTTGATTTCAAACTTCACGTATTCCCCAGTTATCCATTCTGGTCTCAGGAAACTGGCGATTAACCATTTCTTTAATGCTGTTTTGGTTTCTCAAGATGTGGGGTGGCGCAAGCCCAGCCGACTCATCTTTGGGGAAGCCCTTAGAAGACTGGGAGTAACAGCAGAAGAAACAGTCTACGTTGGAGACAGTCCATTGGAAGATCTGAGAGGCGCTGGAGCTGTCGGGATGAAAACAGTTTTCGTTCCCTCACAGTTCTACTCAAAAAGAGACTTACAGGAAAGCAGACAGAAACCGAATTTGACAGTAAGCAGCCTATGTGACCTCCACCAAAGATTCTCGAAATTCCTCAATGAGATCCAAAACTGAATCGAGCAGGTCCTATCTAGTGCGGGCTAAGTGCACGTATTACTTGGTGCGTCTGCTCAAATTCGAACTTGTCTTAGTCTCGTAGAAGTGTGGTGCGTGAAATGTATGGTGCGGTCGCCGAGATTTGAACCCGGGTCGTCAGCGTGGCAGGCTGATGTCCTAGACCAGGCTAGACTACGACCGCTCTGGGATGGACTAGGGTATTCTTTTCCTTATTTCCTTTTCCTGAAGAGCATTATGTTTTCGGGCGTTGTGCAGACGTATTGGAAGCCAGCTTCTACAAGCTCTGAAGCTTCTTTGGAGGTTGACACTGCCTTGCATGTGTATTCCTCTGACTCGAAGTTGATCAGCTGAATGTATCTTAGCGTGTTCTTAATGCTTTTGTGGCCGAGAAGCTGCATAACGTATAGGATGTCTTTGGTCTTGGCGTACTCCATTGTCGCTTTCCGCGCACGGGCAACAGCATTAGCCTTGTATGCATGTGCAGAGATGCAGGCGGAGCCTTTGGTGATGTTGGCAAGTTGACAGGACCAAGTAGACGTCTAACTGTTTTTGACCCCTATCCCCCTACCGTTTTTTCAACAAGGAGACTTAGATGATGCGTAACCGTGAATACTTCAAGATCAGCAGCTTCAAACGGACATAGTGAAGGGCAGAAGTATAGATATCGGATTGCTAAGATGATGGAGAGCAAGGCGCAATTCTGGATCTTCGATGAATTCGCTGCTATGCTTGATCGTGATACAGCCAAGATCGTGGCTTTTGATCTTCAGAAGCTTGCCAGGTCTGAGGGTGCATGTGTGCTGGCTGCAGCTACGCATACTGATTTGGCTAGGGATCTGAGGTCTGGTGTTCGTATTCATAAGCAATTTGGCAAGGAGGTAACCGTAAGCTATCATCTGAACAAGCCTGCTGAAGAGTGCAGTCTAGCCAAAGAAATGCAAGTGGAAGAGGGAACAACTGAGGATTGGCGAAAGCTTGCTGGCTTTCATTATCGCAGCCACAAGATAGCTGCGCCCCGTAATATCTTCTGTTTACGGCGTGGTGATGAGCTCTGTGGGCTGATTGTTTACTGTTATCCTCCTCCTGGCAGCTTTGGAAGAAGGATCGTCTTGCCAAAGATAAGCATGCAAGAGTTGAATAAGAAGCTAAGTGTCATCAGCCAAGTAGTTGTTCACCCGAAATACAGAACCATAAGCCTTGGAGTCAAGCTTGTTAGGGATACTTTAGCGTTGGCGGGAACGGAATATGTTGAGATGTCTGCTGTTATGGCAAAATACAATCCGTTCGCTGAGAAAGCGGGAATGAGGAGAATCGCCATGCAGCAGCCCCCTAAGGAAATATTGAAGATCATGGATTTTCTGAAGAAGCTTAGATTCAACTCTCAGCTTCTCGGCAGCGAAAAATACGTTTTGCGCAGGCTCCAGGCACTTGACAGCAAGGATATAGCAGCATTGAGAGAGCTTTTCGTCAAGCATAAGCACACGAGATTTATGAAGATGTTTTCTTGGCATCTTCCCTATGGCACAAGAGACGAATATACGAAACAGGTTGTGGCTGCGAATCTGAATAAGCTTGCAGGCCTAATCAAGATCTGCGGTTTCCTTATACAGACAAAGGTCTACCTGCTCTGGCACTTTTCGAGCAAGTGAAAAAAGATGGGGGGTTGTTGTTTATGGTGTTTCTCGTGGTTTCCAGACGCGTACTCGAACGTAGTTCCAGTACATGTCGGTTAGTCCCCTGTGAAGCGTTATCGAGTTGGCGTCAGAGTCAACCCAAGCAAGCCCACTCTCAGCATCCGTTTTGACCAACCAAAAAGCATAACCGCCAGCCCCAAAAGAGTCTGTGCGGCCTGCCAACGCATATCCGCCACCAACCGTCTCCACCAAACCAAAAGCTCCATCGCTACCTGTTCCTCCGTAGGTCTGGTTCCACTGAGCATTTCCGTCCGCGTCGGTTTTGACCAACCAAAAATCACCGCCGCCAGCACCAAAAGAGCTTGTGTAGCCTGCCAGCGCATATCCTCCATCAGCCGTCTGCACCAAAGCCCAAGCAAAATCATCGTATGTTCCTCCGTAGGTTTGGTTCCACTGAGCATTACCGTTCACGTCAGTCTTAACCAGCCAAAAATCCCAGTTGCCAGCACCAAAAGAGCCTGTGATTCCCGCCAGCGCATATCCACCGTCACCCGTCTGCACCAAAGCAAGAGCAGCATCCCAGCCTATTCCTCCGTAGGTTTTGTTCCACTGAGCATTACCGTTCACGTCAGTCTTAACCAGCCAAAAATCATAGCTGCCGACACCATAAGAAAATGTGTAGCCTGCCAGCGCATATCCGCCGTCAGACGTCTGCACCAAAGCATAAACCCAATCATCGCTTGTTCCTCCGTAGGTTTGGTTCCACTGAGCATTACCGTTCACGTCAGTCTTAA
>CAZDNV010000025.1:0-19563 GCA_964506875.1 uncultured Candidatus Bathyarchaeia archaeon | reverse complement strand
TAGGGAAATCGAGAAGTTTCACAAGTGGCTTCTAACGCCACAACAAGACAGAGACAAATATAGCATAAACTCAGCTAGAACGTCAACTCTGGGAATTCTTCAGTTCTTCCGATTCTTCGAAATGCCTATCACTATTGAGAAGGGTTCTAGTGTTTCTCAGACTGTCGAAACGACAAGCGATTTCGTTCCAACAATTCAGCAATACCGAGGCATGTTCAACTGTGCAGATTTTAGAGGCAGAACCATTCTTAGCATGGCTTTAGACTTTGGATGGAGAATAAGCGATTTCCTAGAAATCAAAAAGTCGGACATTCCAGATTTGAACCAAGAAACACCTGTCCCTTTCGACAGAATCACAGAGAAAGAGAAGGCCATAGCGAAATCGTTCTTGAGTGCTGAGACAGTTGAGTTGCTCAAAACCTACATGCCTACCTTGAAAGCTGAGAATCCCTATCTGTTTCAGAGCAATAGCCATAATCACCTAGACCCTGAATCTGTCGGAGACGTCCTCAAGAGCCTAGCGAAGAAAGCTAACGTAACCATACCGAAAGGCAAGAGGCTAAGATTTCATGCTTTCAGAAAGCGATTTCTTTGCACTTGTGCAGATTTGAAGATAGACGTGAATACCGCTAAACTGCTAGTCGGCAAGGACATAGAGTCTAGCATGTTGACCTATCTCTCTGAAGTCAACCACAAGAAAGCATTCTTAGAAATCAAGACTGTCTTGAATTTGACTAACGGACGCATGAAGTCAACCGTGGACGCTAAGGATGCAGAAATAGAGAAACTGAAGAAACAGAATGAAGACCTTCAACGTCAAATGAACATATTGGCAATGATGCTTAAGAAAGAACTTTTGGAAGAGGCTCAGAAACAAGGCGTTGTCATAGGAAAGAAAAGCGGTCTGGAACCTACACCGACAGAAATTTTAAAGGAACTAGCAAAAATCAAGGAACAACAAGACAAAGCAGAATATGAGAGGCTTCTAGCTGAAAAGAACGGCAACGGAGCGTAAGACTATGGATACTGTAGCAGTCTTGCTTTGGTCTGTAGTTGTGCCTTGGTCAATCATCACCTTCGTTTTTTGGCTGATGCTCAGAAACGGCAAAAGAAAACAATATGCTATCTTGAAATCTTTGAGAGATTGCAGAGACAAAAGAAGACCGCACTTGCTAACGCACAGAACTACAAGCACAGAAACAAACCGAGAACTAGAACAGGATTCTTATGAAGATTCGCAAGGTGACGGTTTGATGAGTGAAGGCCACTTATTCTTTCCTGAAGAACCTGAACCAGAAGACGACTCCTGAACCTTTTCTTTTTTTTCTGTCCGTTTTGTTCACTTCTTTCCGAAAATCCAGACCTCAGTATTGTTTCTTCCATCATCGCTGAATTTTCCCTCAATTTGAAATGCTCTCACATATTCAAGGTCATCATCTGGATATAGTCCCATTTTGCTGTAACGAGATTCATCTCTGTCTATCTGATTGCTTGAAAACGCATCTATTATCAGTTTAGGAACATTTTCGATGTCAAGAGGTCTGTCAAGCGGATTTCTTTCTACCTCTATATAGAATGCATACCATTTGCATTTAGGTGATTTTTCTGGAAAGTTCTTCAAAGCATTTCTCCGTATTTCTTCTCTCTTACTTGGGTCTTTGCCACCCCATGTGAAAACTGACGGAATTCTGAAGCGATGGATGAGAACAAATTCTTTCAAGTCGTCAAAATCCCACATCTACTACATCTCTCCAGCTTCGGTCTTTCGCATCTTCTCTACGTTTTCATGGGCATCTATGAAGTAAAAATCTATATTACGAGCGTAATTGCCATATTTTTCTAACCATTTTTCTGGAACACTTCGTTGATTTCCAAAAACCAAGAAGCGGGTTTTGGCATTGGCTTTTTCTAATAACCAAACATGACCAGCGATTTCCATCATTTTGGCTGGTGGAAATCTCTTCCTATGAACTAACGTCAGATGTTTAGCGTCACCTATTATGTTCTCATCAGTAGAAACCATATCGAACCTTTTAGGAAAGCCATTTGGGTTTTTCTCGAAAAGTTCGATTCCAAAATAACGAGTCATTACTTTTCTTGTTAATTCCTCAAATTCTTTCCAATTCATATTAGACCTCTTAGTTACTATCATCAACTACGTTAGGTGTAAATGAAATACTCACAGTTCGTTCAGCCATAACTTTTCCGCAAAACCGAACGGCATCAAGCCCAGATAAGGTTAACCTTCCTCATGCTTGAAATAGGCACGAAGTCTATTCGTAAAGCTTCTCAAGCAATATTTCTCTTTGAAACATGGATTTGTTCTGGTTATAAATCTGCTCCAAGTCAATTGCTGGATACTTGTTTTTCATCTTTACTAACGCGATGAGTAGAGGCTTCTCGTCCTCTTCAACACACGCACCAAATTTGCTCAGGCTCACATTGACCGTGTGCTCTTCGCCAAAACGTGCAACTAGAGCAAGAAGTGCTACTGCGACGGCAAGAAGAGACAAACCAATTGAGATTCTCTCTTGCAAGGGTGCAAAGAACAAGTATATAGTAATCAGAAACAAATATGTTACAAAAGGAACAAAAACAAAAGCCATCCCCCCACGCAGGAACCTGTCAACCCAATTGAGTCTGAAGTTCTTGTCAACCAAGCGAATCAGCCGAAGAATGTTTTGGTTGTATGTTTCTTCAGGTTTTTCTTCTTGTTCATTTGGTTTTCTATCTCGGTTCATTTCATTTTCTCTTCTTTTTTCTCTGTATGACTCAAGACATAGGGTTATGCCTAAGGTAAGAAGAGTTCCAGATATAAAAGTAGCAAACTGGCGATTGGTTTCATTGGTCGGATTGCTATATGAGCACGACATGGTTTGAGCATGTCCTTTTGGATGAGAGAAGTCCAACTCAAAAATAGCTGACCTGAATCTTTCGGTTATGAAACGCTCGACAGGATTTGGATAGCTATCAGAAGACAGAAAATTCTCTTTGGGAAACTGAACAATCACTTCAAATGGATAATCAATCATTGCAAGTGAGTTGATGCCGATATACTGAGCCATCGTATCATCCCATACTCCCGTTTCGTCTCCGAAGAAGGTCATGATTATCGTTTGTCTAGTTGATAGTGAATAGCTGATTGAAGTCAATCCAGAAACCTTTGCCAATACTGAGAGGGCTATTGGCTCACTCGGAAAAAAGCTGAACTCTTGGCTGGGAGTGAAGGTTACGTTGATAACAGAAGAACCTTTGTCTTCAAAGGTTTTGAAGCAAGCCTTGATGATTCCAATTTGTGACGTTTCGTTGGTGTAACGATAACTCATATATTCCACATATGGGCTAGCCTGCACGGTCTTGTAGGGCATCGTGATGTAGATATAGTATTCCCTTTTTTCCGTGAAATTGAAGTAAATCTGCAAGTCAAGCCAATCTTCTGGAAGTGACGAGGAAACTATGAGACTTGTTCTATTAGGAGTCACGAAATCACGTGGTCCAAGTCCAATCCATATTGCCCCTTTTGGGATTTCATATCGTGTGGAGAAGTTGGCAAGTCCATAGGTTGTGATTGAAACGCCTATCAGACTTATGCCTACGAAGAGAAAAACCATGTAACCCTTCAATCCTAATCGGCTCTTTCCATTGTCCAAATAGCAATTATTATGGGAAGGTAGGCAAAAAGCATTCGGCAGTCAGTCGGACCTTCGAGATTGTTCGTTTTCTATTTGAAAATTGCCGAAATGTATCGAAGTCGCTCAGGAGACAGCAGCAATGACCACGATTTACAAATAGATGTCAAAATACTGCAACGCTGGCTTTCTGTTTTTTTGTCGCCTTGACTTCAATGTCGTGAGTGTGACCGTGTTTGTCTGTGGCAAGTCTAAACCAAGCCGTTGTCTTTTGATATAGACATTTCTTTGGATTCTACTGTCTCTTCAGTCTTGGTTGGTAATGCTTCAACTTACTACAATCTTTTTTTATCTCACCAATCAGACGATGATAGTTTCTTAATCGTTGGGGAGAATAATTTTTCCAGTATTCTGAAGGCAAGTTCCACGAGGCATCTATCTCTCTGGTTCTCTGGAGATTTTTGACCATGAAAGAAGCTACAACGTATTACATACACAGCTTCAAGCACTTATCAAAGTTCTTAATATCAGCGATGTTAACTTCTATGCTACCCTTGTATTCTCGATTCCTTTCTATAGGGCACATGTCTTTTAGTGCCTTAACACCTTGAACGAATCGAGAGTCATTACTGATTAACTGTGCATATGTATTCTTCAAGTCAGCATTAGTCTTCGCCCATTCTATCATGTCCCTATCGTGTTCATTCTGAGATCCGTCATTGCAGCGCGCGCAAGCGGCCATTCTTAGCGCTAATGCGTTAGTCTTAAAAACAGAAGCTAGCAATTGAGAAAGCAAAATCTGAAGCTGAATTCTGTGAAGTGCCCGACTAGTTCTCTAGCAGGTGTGGGGGTAATTGTTCTCTACTGTACCTTCACATTTTCCTCTTGGGCACTATATCCAACGCCTTACAGCCCAGTCACAAATTGGCTGAGTGATCTAGGCAACCCAACCTACAACCCGACAGGCTCAATTCTCTACAATCTAGGCTGCATCCTAACAGGAATAACCCTCTTCCCGTTCTTCATTGGACTCCACAAATGGTACGTGGACGAAAAGAGGCTTAGAACAGGCCTTCTAGTTACGCAAGCCGTCGGTTGCGTAGCTGCCTTTTCACTAATCATGATCGGCGTTTTCTCAGAAGACTACGGCTGGCTTCACAGTTTATGGTCCAAGGTTTTCTTCATACTCAATCTGGCAGTTCTCATACAGCTTGGGTCTTTCTTGTTCACACATCCACGTTACATTAGAACCATTGCTTATTATGGATTCATCGTCGCAGCAACAGATCTTGCGTTCACCTTTCTAGACATGCCTCTGCTCGAATGGTTCACTGTCTTCAGCTCTCTAGGATACGTTGGACTCATGTCATACAATATGCTCAAGAAATAATGCATAGGCTTCAGAGAAGGAGAATAGTAAAACCTGCTCCGAGTCCGTGCGGTACTGTTCTAGTATTCACGGCGTAAACGCGCGCCAAGATCGAGAACACCTTTTTTCAGACTTGTGCTTTAGCTGTTACACTTGCCCTTCTTTTTTAAGAAGTAGTTCGTTCGCTAGATATTTGCGGTTGCTCATTTTATTGATCTTCAAGTATTTTCCTGAATCCTTTTCGGTTTCCTTCTCTTGGATGTTGATTTCTCCTTCGAAAAGATCTAAAACTGCGCGAACTTCCTGTGCAGGATGCATCTCAGGATCCATCACTGCTAATATGGTGAATCCTTCCGACCTCAATTCTGGAATCAGCCCTGCAAGCCACCTTCTGGTCTGAACTGCATGATGCTGCAGCAGAATATCCGAGATTACGCTTATGCAAATTCTTCTGTGACCCTTCAGCGAGGGATCTATTTTGCGGATTGCCGAGGTCAAAGCAATACTGATTTCGGTAAGGCTTTCGACTCCTTTCAAATTGAACGCATTGGATTGGCTCTTGACGATTACATCTGCCTGAGGATTGCAGACGAAGAGGTAGAAGTTTGGCTGGAGCTCTTGTGCGAGTGTTCTTACTACGGTAGGGTCGATGGTGACGTAGAAGGTAGCTTCGCCTTTCTTCACTCCAGTTTCGAGAAAGCTCTTGACCAGCGAGTCTCTCTCGTCGCAGGAAGGTGAAGTCAATATCACTGCGTATTTCGAAGGTATCCCACCGAAGAGCGAATTGTCAAGATCGGCATGGCCAGTGGCAACAGGACCCGAGGGCACCTCCACAGCAGGCGTTGGTTGTGAGACCTCTTGACGGCCAGTCTCCACGTAAATCGCCTTCATTTTTTCTATGTCTTTCTTGGCGCCCATTTTCTGGAATGTTTCCAGTGCTTGGTCAAGCAGGTCGTGGGCCTTTTCTTTATCACCTTCCTGGTCTCTTTTCAAGTAGGCTCGGGCATATTCAAAGAGAACGAGTTTTGAGAACCAATAGATGTTCCATTTTCTTGCACCTAAAGCCTCGAATTCCAGAAGACCCTTCGCAAAATACTCGAGAGATTCCTCCCACTTCTCTTGTTGCCGAAGAAGCATGGCTCTCAGTACATCTGCAACGGCGATGAACTCTCTGTTCTTTGCCTTGGCAGCATAGTCGCCCAGACTGTGAATAAGGTGTCCGGCTTGTTCAAGCTCTCCTAGCATTATATGAGTCCAGATGACAAATCGAAGGGCCCACATCTGCTGCTGTTTTGCCCCGGCTTTTTCAAATGCTTCATCCATTTTTTTGAAGTATTCCTTTGCCTGGCCGTACTCCCCCTTGTCAAAATGGAACCATCCAGAATATCCATAACTGGAGGAAGTTGCTTGGAAATCGTTCAGCTTTCTTGAAAGGGTCCGGGCTTCCTCCATGCACCGTTCGCTTCTTTCCCAGTCCCCAAGCACCTGATAATAGAAGCCAAGGGCACCTGCATACATGGCAAGGTGAGTCATATTGCCAGCTTTTCTATCCAATTCAAGTGACTCTTCCACTAAGGGAACCACTTTGTCCATATTTCCCATACCAAAGTACACATCGGATAGATTTGCGCCAATCCAAGATCGGTAAAAGATGTCGCCTACCTTCTTTGCCAATTCAAATCCTTTTTCATAACACTCTAGCCGTCTTTCATACTCGTGTTCCGGAAACGCCACGGCGAGGTTATTGTACGCGTGCAACGCGACCTCTACGAAACTGTTGTCAAGCGCTATTTTCAAAGCCCTCTCTAGACACTCTACTGCCTTGCCAATATCTCCAGTATTGGAAAAGATTGTACCTAGCGTCGTGTATGAACGTGCGATGACTTCATGTGCATCAAGCTTCTTGGCGAGCTCGAGTGCTTTCTCCGCCCATGGAAGAGCCTTGTTTACCTCTCCAGTGCGCCACAGCATGTGGGCTATGTCCTCGTAGAGACTTGCCAACTCAGCACTTTCAGGCTGAGTTATCAAGATGTTCAAGGCCTTGTCCTGGTGTTCTTTGGCCTTTTCTGTGTCGCCGATACCATCCCAAAGGACCTTTGCGATCTTGCGATGCATCGCTGAAGCCTTTTCTTTCTCGCTTAGCTGATCCCATATAGTCAATGCTTCATTCCAGTGCCTTATGCAAGCGTCACTTTCCCCAATAATATTCTTAATGTCTCCAAGCTTCTCAAGCACTGTGGCTTTTTGCCGTATGTCACCGTCTTTTTCTTCAAGCAGTCTAAGGGCCGACTGCAAATGAGACATGGCTTCACTGTTGGCATAAATCCTCGCGGCCTTTTCAGCAGCTTTCAAGAAATAGTCAAGTGCCTTATCCTTGTCTCCACTCTCAAGAAAGTGGAAGGCCAGTTCTCCAAAATGCTCATCAATCTTCTCAGCATAAATCCTCTCTAAGGCACATCCCACAACGTTATGAAGCTTCTTACGTCTGAAGGGATTTACTTCCTCATACACGACATCCCTCACGATGATATCGGCAAAGGAACACACATCTTCTCCTCGGACAACCCTATGCTTGAACAATCCTGTCTTGAGTATTCTCTCCATCAATTCAAGAAGTCTACTCTCTTCTATGCCCGCGACTGCTGATAAAGCCTCAAAAGTGAAGTCGTTTCCGACAAGAGAGGCCATGGTCAAAACATTCTGACATTCATCTTCCAAGCGGCTTATTCTCTTTTTTATGACGCTTTTGACGGTTTCAGGAAACTCGATCTTGGAAACTTCCTTGATCTTCCACTTGTTCTCCTCTCGGTAGACGACCCCTTCTTCCTTTAGAGACTTTATTACTTCCTCAGCAAAGAAGGGATTGCCTCTTGTTTTGTCATAAATCAACTCGCAGAACTTTCTTGGAATGTCGTCTTGCTCCAAGATCCGCTTGATCATATCTGAAACGTCATCAAAAGACATGCGTTTCAATTGGACCGATTGAAGTAAACGTTCTCTGTTCAATTCAGTCAGAACAGGAATCAGGGGATGTTTCTCATTAACGTCAGTGTCACGATAGGCGCCTAAAAGAAGTAGAGGTTCCTTATGGACCCCCCGAGCCAGATAATGCAGCAGCAGAAGCGAAGACTCGTCAGCCCACTGCAAATCATCAAGAATAACCAGTAACGGGATTTCTTTAGAGATATTCGTTATGAATTGTGACACTGCTTCAAAAAGCCTATCACGACCGTGTTCGGGACCTAGAGGAAAGGACTCTGGCATAGTTCTAAGTATTTGCTTGAGTTCAGGAACCAGCTTGGAGACTTCCATTGGATAGTAACCAATAGCCCTGGACAATTGCTCAGGAGTACACGTTTCCAAGTAGTCTTTAACCACTTCTTTCCAGAGAATGTAGGGAGGAACGCCATCCATTCTGAACAATGCAGGGCATCTGCCGGACAGGACACGCATTCCGCGCAGACGCGCGTAAGCCGCTAATTCTCTAGCTAACCTTGTTTTGCCAATTCCGGCCTCTCCGTACAGAAGAACGACCCCACCTTGGCCATGAACTGCCCTGTCAACAGCCTCCCTGAGGAGCCTCATCTCCTCAGCTCTATCGATAAGCTGAGTCTCTTTTATGGCAAGAGGACGGGGACTCGCAATAGCTCTTGGCTCATGAGACGACACAAGATCATCTCCATACTAACGGCTAACCACAACTACTTTGCTGTACAGTCTTAAAGAAGTATCTTGTCCCATAATGGAACTGCGATGCAGTCTTTCCTCCGATCTCGCACATATTGATTCACAGATTCTGTCCAATGAAGATAACGCGCGGTACTTCCTGTATAGGCACGACGACTCTCAGGTCAAAGGCGCCACAGACGTTAGTGTGGGCACTCAACATCTGGTCTTAGGACAAAGCTTCACTCACGAACGGACGATGATGCCGGTGCGAAGCCGGGACAATGCGAAAGCCAAGCCCAACTCGAAGCGTCCTTGAATTTGCGAAGAGCATAAGTCTAGTAACCGAGGAGGTTCGCTGAGGAAGATGAAGTTCATAGCAGAATGGCAGGTGGCTACCTCTGCTATTAGTCGACATAATCAGATTTATCTTAAGGCAGATAATACGACACTATGCAATTGGTGTTGTGTTGGAGGAGCTGCTGTTGAAGAGAATTGGCGTTGTCACAAGTGGTGGGGATGCACCTGGCATGAATGCTGCCATCCGAGCCGTTGTCCGCCTGGCTTATTCGAAGGGTTTGGAGGTTTACGGTTTTGAGAGAGGCTGGGAAGGTCTTATGAATAATGCTGTTAGGCCTTTGACTCCTCGCTCGGTTGGTGGGATAATTCAGCTAGGCGGCACCATTCTTTATACGTCCAGAAGTCTAGAGTTTAAAAGGAAGCGAGGGCTTCGAAAAGCGGCGGAAAACCTTGCTCGAAATGGCATCGACGGGCTTATAGTTATCGGCGGAAACGGGTCTTTCAAAGGAGCATTGGAGCTAAGCATGGAGACTGATGCTCTGCTCGTGGGTATTGCTGCGACTATTGATAATGACGTTTTCGGAACCGACGAAACGGTGGGCTTTGACACTGCGGTTAACACGGCTGTCAGTGAGATTGACAAGATTCGTGACACCGCTATTTCTCATGAAAGAGTCTTTATCGTTGAGGTTATGGGGCGTACGAGAGGTTTTCTTGCGTCGACGGTAGGTTTGACGGTTGGTGCTGAGGTCATCTTGGTTCCAGAAGTAAAATTCCAGATTGAGAGGATCGTTGATAGGCTCGAGGCGAACAGTGAGAAGGGCAAGAAGTCGTGCATAATTGTGGCGGCTGAGGGAATCGGCGACACGCGCAGTCTTGGAAGAAGGATTGAGAAGGGAGCAGGAATTGAGGTCAGGCTAAGCATACTAGGTTATGCGCAAAGAGGCGGCAGCCCATCGGCGAGAAGTCGGCTTCTGGCCAGCTTGTTTGCGAATGAAACGCTGGAGCTTCTGCTGGAAAAACAGGGAAGCAGAATAGCTTGCTTGCGGGAAGGCAAAATCACTAGCGTTGAGTTTGACAAGTCGTGTACAAGAGAGAAACCTCTGGAGTTGGATTTGCTCAGGCTGGCAGATGTGTTGGCAACGTAGGCCGTGATGGCTTAGCCGAAGAAGATGTTTGCTGTGTCATAAAGCTCCAGATCCACTGCTTTCCGTTTACCTACCACTTCTTTCAGCGGCACTGAGACTATCTTGTTTCCTTTGATGGCGGACATCCAGCCGAATTTCCGCTCGTGGACAAGGTCTATTGCTGCTATACCGAATCTTGTTGCCAAGATCCTGTCGAATGCTGTCGGGGATCCGCCGCGTTGCAGGTGGCCTAGAACCACGACGCGAGTCTCGATTCCTATGGATTTCTCGATTTCCTTTCCAAGGTAGTATCCTACTCCGCCTAAGCGAATGTGCCCGAACTCATCTACGCTTTCGCTGTAGACGATTTCTTTTCCGCCTTTTGGTTTGGCTCCCTCTGCAACAACGATTATGCTGAAGGTTCGACCTCTCTTCAGCCTATGCTTGATGAACTCGCAGATCTCTTTCACGTCGAAGGGTTTTTCAGGAATAAGTATGACGTCGGCTCCTCCGGCTAGCCCGGCCTCGAGGGCTATCCAGCCAGTATATCTTCCCATGACCTCTAATATCATGACTCTATGATGCGTTTCAGCCGTCGTGTGAAGCCTGTCAAGAGCTTCTGTGGCTATTCCCACTGCAGTCATGAAGCCAAAAGTGTAGTCAGTTCCGCACAGATCATTGTCTATTGTCTTCGGGACGCCTACGCATCTGAGACCGAGCCCATCCAGTTTGCTGGCCACGCTTAGGGTGTCGTCACCGCCTATTGCGACAACTGCTGCTAGTCCGGCTTTCTTTGCGTTTTCAAGTATTCGTTTGGGGCCCTTCTTGTCTTTGAAGGGGTTGGTTCTTGAAGTGCCGAGAATCGAGCCGCCGCGTGGAAGGATTCCTGATACTGAATCAATGTATAGGGGTATGAACTGGTTTTCTAGAAGACCGTGCCATCCGTCTTTTATGCCAGTGATCTCGTACCTGTAGTTTTGGATGCCCTTTCTGACGATGGCTCTTATGACGGCGTTGATGCCTGGCGCGTCTCCTCCACCGCTCAGCACCCCGATTTTCATCATGCCTTCCTCGCTTAGGCTTTTCCAGAGCTTCCGAAAAGGCGCATCTTGCCTTTAACGACTTCTTTCATGGCGTCCTTTGCTGGTCCCAGTATTTTTCTTGGGTCAAACTCTTTCGGCGACTTCGCCAGAACTTCGCGTACCGCTGCAGTGAAGGCAAGCCGCAGGTCGGTGTCAATGTTGATTTTTGCTATGCCCAGTGAAATGGCTTTCTTGATGTGTTCTTCTGGGATTCCCTTTGCACCAGCGAGCTCGGCTCCGTATTTTCCTGCTTTCTCAATAATCCATTGAGGCACGCTTGAGGCACCGTGCAGCACCAGCGGTAGACTGACTCTTTCTTTGATTAGGGTGAGTCTTTCAAAGTCAAGTTTCGGTTCAGCCTTGAACTTGTATGCCCCATGAGAGGTGCCGATGGCAACTGCAAGAGCATCCACTCCTGTCTTGTTTACAAACTCCTTGGCTGCATTAGGGTCAGTGAGTATGGCATCCTTTTCAGCAACGGTCGACTCTTCCACGCCCGCTAGTCTTCCAAGCTCAGCCTCAACGGAAACTCCCTTCGGACGCGCCATGTCGACAACACGCTTGGTCAGGGCAATGTTATCGTCAAACTTGAGGTGAGAACCGTCAATCATAACGGACGTGAAGCCTGCGTCAATGCATTTTGCGGCCGTGTCAAAGTCTTCGCCATGATCAAGATGCAGTGACATCGGAACGGGCGTGGCTTCCGCGGCTGTCCGAACGATCTTGGAAATATAAGGCAGGCCAGCATACTTGATTGCGCTCGGAGTGACTGCAACTATCGTGGGCGATTTTTCTTCGGCAGCTGCTTCAGTCACGGCTAGAACGGCTTCCAGATTGTTGACATTGAAGGCGCCTACCGCGTAGGCCTTCCGCCTTGCCGGTACGAGCAAGTCTCGGTTTGTGACAAGCATATATCATCACTATGTTTCGATAATCTGTCAAGGTTCACTATATATCATTCGTGGTTAATCTACCCCTAAGGTGCAGAAGTCACTATGGTCTTCTTGAAGCGTCTATTCCTGCGCGCGCTTTCTTGTTCTATGCATGTACGGTTTCTACGCAAAAGCTTAAGTCCGAATGCAGTTGGTATCGTCGTTTGGGGGAGAGTCGCTCATGGATTTGAAATCGATTAGAACAGAAAGGGATGTTATTCAGGCTCTAGGAGACAAGACGCAGTTTGAGAGAGACGTGCTGGTTGCCACTTTCAGAATTCCAAAAGGAAAAGTGAGTACATACAAGAGAATAGCAGAAAGAATCGGCAAACCAAAATCCTATCGGGCCGTGGCAAACGCTCTTCACAAGAATCCGCTTTCGCCAGTTGTTCCATGTCATCGTGTCGTCAATTCCGAGGGATCCTTCGGCGGGCCCAGAGAAGGTGCGGAATGGAGAAGGAATATGGTGATAAAAGAGGGAGTTCCTGTGGAGAACGGCAAAGTGAAAATCAGCAACGAGATTCTCTACTAGGACAGATCGTGCCCACGAGCAGGGGCACGAACCACGCAAAGAACAAAAGAGAGATAAGATGCACCAGCGTCAGCCGATATTCATGCCTGCAACGATCAGAAAACTGCTTGGGTCGGACCGCAACGACATATTGGAAATATCGCGACACATTTGGAAGGGACATGACTACTTATCTTCCGTTGTTGATGAGTGGCTGCAAGATCCAAACTGCAATTTCTATGGCGTTGAAGCTGACGGCCGCGTGGTAGCTGTTGGCAGCCTGAGGATCGTGGAAAACGGTCAGACTGGTTGGATGGAAGGGCTTAGGGTACACCCTGAATACAGAGGCAAGGGATTTGCAAACGAGATTACGCGATACCTGGTTCGAAAAGCTGAATGCTTGAATGTTCAGCGGCTTCGATACGCGACTTCTGATAGAAACGCCGCTTCTCTAAAGCTCGCCAGAATGGCTGGATTCAAAAGAGTCCTTAAGATGGCTGTTTTCTGGCACCTTAGCCCCAAACCAATACCTCAAACTGAAGATTATCCCTTAATCGAAAAAGCAAGTGCAGCAGAAGCTTACCGTTTGCTGAAAAAGAATCCGAGCATTATTCCCCACGGGATCGTGGAATACGACTGGAAGGCATTAGATAGTACGCTCCAAAACCTCAAGGAGATCAGCAAAACCC
The DNA here is from genome assembly GCA_964506875.1 of uncultured Candidatus Bathyarchaeia archaeon. Taxonomy (GTDB): domain Archaea; phylum Thermoproteota; class Bathyarchaeia; order Bathyarchaeales; family Bathycorpusculaceae; genus CAZDNV01. The sequence goes on along the minus strand of CAZDNV010000025.1, from coordinate 6,258 downwards.
ACGAACTATATATTGCACTGAAGAACGGAAAAGTGGACTCATTTTCATTAGGCTGCTCCAGATGGGAACCAGACGAATCGTGGTTGAGTTTTACGACATACGCTATCGAATGGAACGGTTTTCTGTGTCAGTTGTCCCATAATATAGCGTTGGCCTCGAAACGCGGTCTCAAATCAATTACTTGCACATATGAAACTAGATTTGAGAAAGCCCTGAATGAAATGGACTTGGGCCGCCCAGAAGATCGTTGGAGAACTCGCATGGTTCTGTTTGAGAAGCAGATTCAGGCCTAAGCGCGGGCCGTCCGGTGAAGAGAACCGAGAAAGAGAGTATAGTGTTTTCTCTCGTAGCGCGCATGGTTGGGGTGACGTGATATATCGACTTTCGGAATAAGATATATATCGAGTCGTGCGATACAATACATATTGTACATACGCATAACAGAAAAACAGTTCAACAAAACTACAGAAGAGGTAAAAAAAAACATGAAGGACTCGATTACATCAAGTCAACACACACTTGAAGAATGCGTCCACACGATAACAATAGAGCCGTATAGAAACATCATCGAGGCGTTTCCAAACAACGATTTCCAAAGAATCTTGCTGGGAGCAGTTGATGAAACCTTTTCTCTACTGGGGAGACAAGCAAGACAATCGATCTATTTCCAGTTGGAGAAAACCTTCAGAATGACCAAGCAAGATATTCCTCTCGAAATCGAAAAGTTCACCCGAGCACTTGAAGAAATCACTGGTCCGGGAGCAAAACTACTCGAAATCGAAATAATGAAACATCTCTATGAGAAGATTGGACCAGAATTCAGATACTCTTCAAAGAAGAGAGACCTGACGTTCACAGAATACTTGACAGCGACTCGTGCCTTCTTGTCTTTGGGCACCTCCTTAGAGAAGTCCCTGCCAAACGGATACTACGACTATAAATTCTGCTAAACACAAGTCCAGTCTTCAAGGCCTCCACAACATAGCGTGCGCTAGTGTATTTCTAACAGGCTTCTGGACGGAATCGTCAAGTATGATTTCGCTCGCGCTACGATGAGAACTAGGTCTAAGCTGAGTGAAAAGAAAGCTTCTATAAGAAGATACCATGACAGCACACGCCAACGGGCCCTCTAGAATTGCTCTTTCTTCCATACATTATATGGGCATTGTCTCCAGCAGTAAGTGCTTCCCTTGTAGATGCAATTCAGACATTCTGACCTGTCAAATCTACGCCTGCTCATGGGCTTCGCCTCCGCGTGCGTTCATACGATTTGTTTGCCGCATTTCTGGCAGAAAACCGTCACTCTTGTTTTCCGTTCCACAATAGCGACAATATTTCTTCTGACCTGAAGCGCTTGTCAAAGATGGAAATGAAGGGGGCGGTCGTGGGAGCGTCTGAGGGCGTTTCGGCTCTTGCTCCGCTCTCCAGAGAAACGCTATGCCTGTCACCAGCAAGACAGCTCCAGTGGCAAATAGGCTCCAGCGTATTGTGCGAAAGGGTGTTCTATCCATTGACCGAAGAGAATCTGATAAGTTCCGTAATAACTAACTGCGCCCGCCACACCCATGATGGAAAACACTCCAAATACTGCTACTATGATGCCGACTAGTTTAATGTCTGCTTTCTTCACACTAGTCTCTATCTCTGTTCAATTTGACTTCTGACTGTAATTAACACTTTTGGCTGTATTTGACTAAGCAAACAAACTGGAAAGCGCCAGCAGGCAATCTCGAACTGTTTACCCGTGCACAGTAATGAAAAATAACGGTTAGAGGGATTCACCTTTAGGATGCTGAGGTTGAAATGCCTTCAGAATTGGGCCTTATAGAGTTCCATAAAGCCGCCGTTCACGCAGTAATAAACGTGAACTCTTCGCCAACGTAGTCGCCTTCCTTGGCAACGCTGACCTCCATGAAAGAGATTAGACGCTTGCCCCTTTCCATTCTCCCGTCGCACTTGGGACACTTCTTCTGTTGAATGTCAGCTGGGGCGCCATCGCATTTACACTTGCCATGCTGCTCAGCCAAGCTTGCAGCGCATGGTTTCACTGCGCCATTAGAACCCTCGTTTGAAGTAGGGCTTTCAAGAGGCTCAATGTAGCCTTGAACAGGATAAGTTTCAGACAACTACTAAACCTCACATGTGCGCGTTTTCGAAACTGTTAAGCTTGACGAACCTTCCGTCATGTAGCGAAGCTCGGAAACGCTTCCTACTAAGGTTCCATGCCTATTGCAGCGTACTTCACGAAGAACCTGACATTAAGAATCAAACGAGGCCTACGCCATCAACGCTTCTCCAGACGATGTTTCCCAGCAATAATCAGAGCAAGTGCTGATAGGGTCGCTATAGCCAGCAAGATCCTTGTTGATGGAAATTCTGGGATTATCACGATTTCGTGTTCCGAATGCTGGTAGCCAATGTAGATGTAGGTGTTTACTGGGTCTGTCCAGTTTCTGAAGGGCCATTGCTCACCATTCAGGAAAACTGAGACATCATTTTGCCAAAGATCCCAGACGATAGCATTCGGTATGCTTATTCTACAGAAGCCTTGCATACCCTCCAAACCCGTCACGTTGAAGCCTATTGTTGTCCCTTCCGTGGTGTTGACATAGAAGTTGGAGATCGTTGAATTTGTGATCACGTCAACGTTGCGAGGGGTGCCATTCCATGTCTCTGCATCAAACGTGTTGATGGGTGCTGCAAGCGGATAGCGATCCAGGTTACTTGTGTCAATCGTATGCATTGTATCACATATGCCGTCGCCGCCAGCTATGCTTTGAAACTCGCCAGAGTAATTGTCTATTCGCGTGTGATTGCTCCAATAGTTGCCACCTGAAGGATAGCCATCATCCCAAGTGTTCGTTATTCCAGGGTAAACCCGCGCGTTCTCGGTGTTATCGATGAAATTGTTGTGATAGATCTTATTCGTTGCCTGAGCCCAGTCTGAGTAAAGGCCATAAGTATTGTTTCGAAACGCGTTCAAAGTGTAGATGGAACCGCGATCGCCTGTTCTGTTGATTCCGCAGATGTTATTTTCAAACGTGTTTCGGGTTATGTTTACAACGGACCAATAGGAGAAAACACCGTTTGTATCGTTAACCATCGTGTTATCTGTGATGATCGTGCCATTTGACCAGTAAACGTAGACTCCGTGTTTTGCATCCATTATCTTGTTCTTGGAAATAACGGTGTGGATGAGCGAGTCTTTTCGCCCGAAGAGAAAAATGCCAGAAGAGTCGCCGCGAATCGTAAATCCAACCACAGAAACATATATTCCGGTCACCAGAACAACAGAGCCCACGCTGCCAGTAGTCCCATTGATTATGGCATCTTGGCTTTCTGCGACAAGCGACACATTTTTGCTAACGTCAACATTCTCATAGTAAACCCCAGGCTTAACATACACGGTGTCTCCTTCAGCAGCAGCGTTCACGGCATCCTGGATTCGAGTGAAATCACCAGAACCATTGACGTCAACAATCCATGTTCTGGGCGTAGCCTCAACGGATCGAAAGCCGCAAGCCAGCATTAGAATGCCCACGAGAAATAGCACATAGCCCAACGTCAGAACTGATCTCTTCAACAGCCCACCTATTCCTCTATCGTAAACCTCTCTTTGCAGAACGAGTTAAGTCTTTTCTTCATCTGAAACAGTGCAGAGCACAGTTTGTATCCTATGGTGAAGTGAGCCTCTAGTCTTATCTACATCCTGCTGCCGTCTTAGGTTCAGGGACACACTTGCTAAAAGAAGCCTGGATGCTTGCTATCGAAGCCCTAAGCTGGATGGAAATGCAGAAGCTAAACGAGCGTCTGGCTCTGGCAAGGACCATGAAACAGCTTAGAACAAGAGATGCTGACAGCATGCGCCTTGGGCACATGCTAGTATATGAGACTGTCAGAAGGCAGAACTTCATAGACGCCTTCATAAACAGCGTGCTGGAAACTGGATCCATAGACGATTTGAGCCTTGGAGTCCAGGCCTTCCTTCGGCTGTACGTCTACCAAACTAGAATAGCAGGAAAAGGGATCAGATTCGATCTTGAAGAAGCAAAGAACATCGCTAGGCTCGGTCGCGTCATACTTGGATGGAAAACACTTCAGCCAATCGAACCCATTCTGGGCACGCTGCTAACGCAGAACACCAAAACAGTTTTTGAAGGCAGAAGTGATGAAGAAAGAATAGGCCTCCTAACATATCATCCAGCATGGTACGTCAAGTACTGCTTCAACCTCTTCGGCAGAAGAGAAGCCTTAACTATGCTCGAAGCAGACCTGCAAACGCCTCCCACCTACGTAAGGCTGAACACGCTCAAGGCTAACGAAAGCCAAATTCTAGAGAAACTCGCAGAAGAGGAAGTACAAACCGAAAGAGTCGAACAGCTAAAATATACTTACAGGATAGTGCGCACAAAGACGGCGCTAACTAGATTGGAGAGCTACAGGGAAGGCTTGTTCTACATCCAGGATATGGCAAGCTGCTTCGAGACGGAAGCTGCAGATCCTCAGCCTGGAATGACTGTTTTTGACATTTGCGCCGCGCCTGGAGCCAAGACCACGCACTTGGCGCAGCTTATGCAGAATCGAGGAGCCATCTATTCCATAGACTTTTCAAGGCGCAGAATGAGAACATGGAAAGCCGAAGTCGCCCACATGGGAGTCAAAATCGCAGAGCCCATAATAGCTGATGTGTGCAGCCTATTGCCGCTCACGGAGAAAGCAGACGTGCTCATTCTTGATCCTCCTTGTACAAGCAGCGGCACTTTTGGAAAGTCTCCTTCAGCCAAATGGAGGCTGACCAGACGCTCAATCCACAAGATGGCCGAAATCCAATGGCAAATGCTAGCCAATCTGGCAGAATACGTGAAGCCAGGAGGCACCCTGATCTACTCTTCATGCAGCATAACCGTTGAAGAAAACGAAATGCTCATTGAAAGATTCCTGAAACACAACCTCGACTTCACCCTTGCCGAAATCACGCCAAAAATGGGCCTGCCTGGCCTGAGAGGCCTGAGCGATTGCCGAAGGCTACACACGAACATCCACCATTGCAACGGGCTTTTCCTCGCAAAACTATCAAAAGGCGAGACCTAAAACGAAAAAAAGCCGTGGCAATGAAATCTCAGGAATCCGAACATCATATCTTGAAGCCGACTCCACAAGACTCTATTTCGAAGTCGCAGGCACTGGCCACCCGACACTGCTCCTGCCACCAATCCTCAGAGATCACATATTTCTAAGACCATTAGCCCGCACGCTGGCCAAAGAACGCACCGCGATAAGCCTGGACCTGCTTGGGCATGGACTGTCCGACAAACCTGAAGACGCTAACCTCTACTCCTATGAAAACCTAGCAAACCAATGCAACCAGCTGATCCAACACCTAAGAATCCAAAAACACGACATAATCGGCATGTCTTGGAGCGGAAGAATAGCCCTCACCTACACGCTGAAGTTTCAGAAAGCAGTCAGAACACTCATACTAGTGGCTAGCTCCAGCGCTAAGCATACGGCCACAAATCCGCCGCAAGATCCCAGCCTCTCGGAAACAGAAAAGCTCCTGCTCGAAATCGTTTGGAAAACGCCATATAACGTTACTGAAGACTTGACAAGAATAACGGTGCCTACACTGATTTTGATCGGAGACCGAGACCCAAGACTAGAAGCAGCACGCCTCATGCACGCAAGAATTCCAAACTCAACCCTGATCACAATAGAAGGGCTAGACCACGAACTAGTAGAGAAGCACGCCATTTCTGCAATGAACATTCTGAATTGGCTAAACAAGATGCCAGAAGGGACAATATAGTTTGCCGAGCCACTCTCTGGCGCTCTTGGAAGAGGTTTTCTGGCCTCTAGTATGAGTTAGTGCCAAGTGGCCTTGATAGCGCGCGCCCTAGAAACTCACGCCGATCTGTTGGGCAAAAGGTTAATTATCCAATGCAAACCGCATTATCAATACAATTGATCGCAAATCTGAGTAATGGTGTGAATGACTTGTTTGACCTTGCACGACATGCTGTGAAGAAAGGAGAAAAGCTAGGAGCTAGGTTCGTTGAAGCTAGAGTTGACGACCTCTATAGTAGGGAAATCGAAAGTGAAATGGCGATTATCAAGGACGTAAAAACCACGCGTCGAGTCGGCTTTGGCGTGACCGTGTATTGTGATGGCGCAACAGGCTACTCTTTCGTGACGCAACTATCAAGCCTGGCCACTGAGGGGGCAACTGAGAGGGCGTTTCAAATACCGAAGGCCTGCTCC
>CAZDNV010000024.1:18680-21012 GCA_964506875.1 uncultured Candidatus Bathyarchaeia archaeon | reverse complement strand
AAAAAGCAGACCTTGTCACGACACTTTACAATCACTATCGCCAGAATACATGGATTGGCCAAAATCTGGCAAGAAGCCCTCAACCGTCCACCTTCCTACGTGATAGAAGTCATTTCTGAACACTATGACAAGCTAAGCCAAGCAGACAAAACGAAGACCATCATACATGAGCTCCTGCACATTCCACACGCCTTCGCAGGCGGATTTCGACCTCACAAAGGTTATATCGACCACAGAATTGTGGAACAATTATATACGCGGCTGCAAAGACAGAGAGAGGCAAGAAAGTCAGGACACGAGTGATCAATGCTAAATGAAATATCAGATGCAGAGTCTCCGACATAACGGAATCTACGTCCCACCCTATGACTACAAAGGATTTTCAGTGAGGATTCAGGGAACCCCTGTGAAGCTCAGCCCGAGAACTGAGCAATCGGCCATCGCTTGGGTCAGGAAAGAACAATCAAAAACATCCCCGCCGGACAGAATCTTCTACAAGAACTTCATGGAAGATTTCACGCAGGCTCTAAAAATGGAGAATCCCTCTTTGGCTCTGCTTACAACTCTTAAAATCCGGGATGACGTTGACCCTATGAATGGTGGGCAGCCCAGAAATGACATGGAAGTAGACTTCTCAGAAATAAGAGAATACGTCTTGCAGGAACAAGCAAAAAAGCTTGGCATGTCCAAGGAAGAGAAGAAAAAGCTTGCACAGGAAAGGCAAGCAAAGAGGGAGAAACTAAAAGAGCATTTTGGCAGAGCTATGCTGGAAGGAAAACCTATCGAGATCGCAAACTGGACGGCCGAACCTTCGTGCATCTTTGCTGGCAGGGGAGACCACCCAAAACGTGGCAAATGGAAAGAAGGTCCTGCAGAAGAAGACATCACCTTGAACATCTCTCCTGATAGTCCCAGGCCCCCTGGCAAGTGGAAAGGCCTAGTCTGGGAGCCGGACAAAATGTATCTTGCCAGCTGGCGGGACAAGCTTTCTGGAAAAATGAAGTATGCTTGGTTCTCTGATTCAGCATTTCTCAAGCAAAATAGAGAGAAGGAAAAATTCGACAAGGCTGAGAAGCTCGGCGACAAGGTTCCGAAAGTTGTGGAGCATGTCATGAAGAATCTAGTGGGCGAAGATGAAGAAAGGAGAAAAGTAGCTACTGTCTGCTGGCTTATCATCGAGGTGAACCTGAGGGTCGGTGATGAAAAGGACCCTGGAGAGGCCGATACCGTCGGTGCTATTACTCTAAGACCAGAGCACATCAAGATCGAAGGCGAAGCCTTACACTTCGACTTCCTTGGAAAGGACTCCGTAAGGTGGGTTAAGCAGGCTAAGGCCCCTGAGATCGTAATCAGAAGCATCAAGCATTTCTCTGAAACCTGTAAAGAGTATTTGTTCGAAGGGATTGACTCAAAGAAAGTGTCAAGATTTCTTAACGAAAAAATGGAAGGGCTAACTGCGAAAGTGTTCAGAACATGGAGATGTAGCAAGGCTGTAAGGGAATACTTGGAAAAGAACAAGATAAAAAAAGAGGACCCTGAATATGCCAAAATTTACCATGCCAAGATGGCTAATCTAGAGGCAGCTCAGATAGCTAATCACAAACGCAAGATCCCACTCAACTTTGACGAAAGACTGACCAAGAAAGAGACAAGGCTCACAGAACTCGAAAACCAGCTAAAAGAGAAGACAGCGCAAGGAAAGAAGACGGATGCTATTCTTAAAAGATTGGAGAAAACCAAAGTCGATATGGAACTGACGAAGGCGACCAAAGAATACAATCTAGGCACTTCTCTCAAATCCTATGTTGACCCGAGAGTATATGTAAAGTGGGCCAAAGAAGTGGATTTTGCCTTGGACGAATTCTACCCAAAGACTCTGCGAAACAAGTACAGCTGGGCACTAAAATAGAAGCTTTGGTGCGCCAGAAGATCCACCTAAAAACCTTCAAGAAAACCTTATCAAACGTGAAAAGATGTAGACGAGAATCGAGTCGATTTGTGCGGAGAGCTACAGCAGAATTGTGCGAACAGAAAAAGTGTGAGTTACAACAAATGCACTAGCGAATCGTTGTATTTCGAATGTCCGAGGCCTGTAGGATTTCTCTCCTTTTCACAATTTCCCCAAAATCCACAGAATCGCCACCAACTATCTTTAGTCTTGCCTCTACCTTTCTTCTATTAACCTCTATTACATTGTAGGAATTACAGAAGAAACCCCTCAGCTTCTCGCATGATATGCTACCCGCATGGACCACAAGCATGTTCCCCATTTTCCATCTCCAAGGTCTATGACGGTGACCACACAGAACTAGATCTGTCTCGGATTTCACGA
>CAZDNV010000024.1:0-18670 GCA_964506875.1 uncultured Candidatus Bathyarchaeia archaeon | reverse complement strand
GAGGCTTCTCAACACATCGCCTGCATCTACTATTGTGATCTGATCCGCCCCGGTGTCAGGGACCGGAATAATGTGATGGTGTATTGCCACGATCTTCGCCTTGTCTTTGTATTTCTCAAAAGTACGCTCAAGCCAAAGGTTTTGCCTATTTCCTACCTCACCATCATCACGGTCTGGTCTAGCTGAACTCAAAACGACGATGACTGCTTCATCGGTTTCTGTCACTTGTGAAAAATGAAAGAACTCCTTGAAAAGCAGATAACCCGTTGAGCGGTAGTCATGATTGCCACTTATGAACAATGTCTTTCTTGTTTTTAGCTTTTTGAATTCGCTGGATGCTGCTCTGAATTCTGATATTAGTCCGTTTTCTGTTAAATCCCCAGTGACTAAGACCCTGTCGGGGTTCATTTCGTCTATTTCTTTAATGGCTGTCCTGAAGGCCTCTCTGTTAAACATCGGGCCGCAGTGAACATCTGAGGCCTGAACGAGTAGCATTTCTTCACTAGCGTCGCTTATTCTCTGCCTGCCAATATCACAATGTAGTCAGCTGTGTCAGCGCACATGTCTGCAGCTTGTTCGATGAATTCAACCAAATCGTCGAAAATCACCATTGCGCCGCTGTTAATCTGCTCTCCATATTTCACAAATGAAGCTTTGGTCTTAAGATATGTGGTGTCGATTTCATGTTCGATTTCATCAACCTTCTTGGCATCTTCTACAGCCTGTGCGGCGTTCACTGACAGTTTCTCGATGCTGCTGCGTAGGACTTGGGCACATTCAACAAGTACCGCCGTCATATGAACCGTATTTTCGCAAAGCTCCTTTGGGATTTGAACGTCTACAAGCATTTCTATGCATCTGGCTGCGTCCTTTACATGATCAGCAAGGGTGTCAAGTCTCTTTACGAGGTGAAGCAGATCTTCTCTGTAGTCAGCAAAGAGAGCTGCTCCCTTACTTAATTCCTTGAAGACTTCCATCCGCAGCCTGTCAACTTCCTCTTCTGTCTTGAAAAGGTTCTCAATGCGTTGCATTGCCTCCTTTTTCTTTCCTTCGGATATGCCTTTGGCTGCTTGGTGAAGTAGGGTCACGGTGTCGAGGGCTTTCGATATTTGCTCCTGGGCTAGATCCAACGCTTTCGCTCTGCGGCGTCTCTCAAACCATGCGTAGCTCCTTTTTTCCATTCTCATATCTTCCTTAGAACACAATTTAGCTGAGGTACACTTATAACTCTTAAACCCTCGTGAGTCTTCTGCCTTCGGCTATCCAATGGCATTTAGTCTCACCTTCAGCAGTTTCTACGCATTCCTTCTTGAAAATAGGGGCTTCTTTCTTGTATCTTTCCACAGCTTCTTCCAAGACACGAAATACTTGCTTGCGATGGGCACCTGCAACCAATACATACACCAAATCCTCGCCTGCACTAACCTCACCAATGAAGTGATGGATTTGAACGTCAACAATCCCAGGCCTCTTCTGCAGATCCTTGCATATTTCTGCCAGCACTTCGTTCGCTTTTTCCTCATAAGCTTCTAGTATCAGCTTCTGAACTCTTTCCTGATCCTTCGTTTCACCACGAACTACACCGATAAACGAGGCAATCGCTCCAGCTTTTCGAAAATCCTTATGGGCCTTGGTTCTGTCAATCATTTCTTGAAAAGAGAAAGCCCCCTTTTCGTGGATTTGACCTTGAGCACTCATACTATCGCCCGTCTTGAGACAAGTCAGAAGTCTGTATACGGAGCCTTATTGATTTTGTTCTTTCTTTCTAACGATCCTGCTTGGCGTATTCAGTAGTTCGAAGTACTCATGTATATTTTTGTGCGCTTGCGAGGGCGTGATTTCGGCGAATTCTACCACATCGTTCGGTTTGGCTTGGCCAAGTCTGTCGATGTCTGGGGTAGTCGTTACAGCAATTTTCGGGTATCCGCCGGTTGTTTGTGCATCCTTCATCAGTACGATTGGTTTGCCATTCTTTGGGACCTGGATTGCTCCTGGCAAAAGTGCGTCTGAAATCATGTCTGCTTTTCCCTTGAGTTCTATCTGTGGGCCTTCAAGCCGGTACCCCATTCGATCTGATTCCCATGTGACTGCATATATACTTGAAAGAAAAGCGTCTAGTCCCTTTTCCGTAAACATGTCAACCTGGGGCCCTAGAACCACTTGTACCCTTAGCATGCTTGTGAGTTGTGGCATCAGCCCTTCTTTTATTACATATTTGGTCTTAAGAAGGGCCACCTTGTACCCTTCGATTGTGTCTCCGATTCTTAATGATGCTCCGTTCTTTCCCCCAAAGCCTCCGCGTATGTAAGTTGATCTGCTTCCAAGAACGAGTTGTGCATTAACGCCTCCTCTTATTGCCAAGTAGGCTCTGCACCCTTTTTCTGTCTTTCCAAAAGAAATTGTATCATTCTTGCGTATGTCTAACGTTTGCCACATTGGGAAGAGTTCGCCATTGATCTTTGGAGAAATGGCTCCGCCAGTCACAGCGACTTGTGTGTCAGTCAATGCTTGGAGTTCTGAGCCAATTAGAGTCATCTCAAGAGCTGCTGCATTAGGGTTATTTCCTACTAGGAGATTTGCGGTGACTAGGGAAAATGTGTCCATCGCGCCTGAAATTGGAACCCCATACCTAAGGGAACCAAATCTGCCCAAATCTTGGACTGTCGTTAACAATCCGGTTCTCAAAACTTGGAATGCTCTCGTTTGCCCTTCCCTCTTGAACGATGGTGGGGTCTTACTTGCCAATTCCTCTCGGGCAACTTCAAACTCCTCTTTCGTGATAGGCTCGAACTTGATGGTGTCTCCAGGCTTCAGGAGCGCTGGTGGTTGCCGTAGTGGGTCAAACATTTTGAGCGGTGTTCTACCTATTATCCTCCAGCCGCCCGGTGCTTCACATGGATAAATACCCGTTTGTTTCTCAGCTATACCCACGGAACCTGCTGGCACTTTTAACCGTGGGGTCTCAAGTCGTGGAGTGGCGATCTCGTCTGCCACCTCTCCCAAGTATGGAAAGCCTGCAACAAATCCGGTCATATAGACTCTGTATGCCCCTTTGGAATGCGATTCCTTAACTTGCTCTTCTGTGAGTCCATGGCTCTGGGCAACGTAGGCCAGGTCCGGTCCGTATTCTCCTCCGTAGACGATTGGAATATCGGTTCTTCTTTCATCCGTTCTTTCTATGGAACTCTCTGTACGCTGTTGGAGTTTTTCAACGCGAAGCCCCAGTTCATCATGATCTGTCTCCAAAGGGTCGAAGACGATCAGTAGTGATCGATAAGTGGGAACAAGCTCGCGGACTCCTTTGGTTTTGACTCTGAGAATCAAATCGCCAAGTGAAATGACCTTACGATTCGTTTCCGAGCTGATCACATCGCCAAGCTCTACAAGTAAAGCGTTATCACCAAAAGGCAAATAGCGTATTTGCGTCTGACTTCGGCTTTTCATGAGTAAACCGCAAGCTCTGTTAAATGAAGCTACCTATAGGAGAGACTGTGATGTCTGCTTTGACAAATCCGGCCTTCAATGCAGCAGCAAGCTTGACGGCAGAAGATGCATCCCCATGCACGCAGACTGTCTGTACTTCCCCGATGTCTAATGCTTTGCCGTTGATGTCGGGCACTATCCCATCTACTACTGCTTCTATGGCTCTCTGGACAACTTGCCGTGGTTCTTGAAGCAACGAGTTAGCATGCTTTCTCGAGACTAGTGTACCATCTGGGTTGTATGCCCTGTCCGCGAAGAACTCGTATGCTACTCGGAGTCCTGTCCTCGTTGCAGCCTTAGCTAACTCTGACTTTCTCGGGGCAAACACTATCAGATCATCTCTTAAGGCATGGATGCCTTTCGCTATTGCCATTGAGAGCCGTCCATCCTCAGCTGCCATGTTGTAGAGTGCACCATGCGGCTTAACGTGTTGAAGTCTCATGCCAACTGCCTCTGCAAATCCGGCAACAGCGCTCACCTGATAGATAATATAGTTCTTGACCTCTTCTGATGTCAGCTGCATCTCTCTTCTTCCGAAGCCCATGAGATCTGGGAAACTTGGATGCGCCCCAATAGCTACATTGGACTTCTTTGCTAGGTGAACTGTTTGTGCCATCGTGATCGGGTCGCCGGCGTGAAACCCGCATGCAATGCTCGCGGATGTTATGTATGGCATTATTCTTGCATCGTTTCCTATCCTGAACGCTCCGTAGCTTTCGCCTAGGTCGCAGTTTATGTCGATTCTAGTCTTCAAAACGGTCCCTAGGCTAGTATTGGTCTAACTTGAAATGTATTTTGTCATGTTTTCGGTTGCGGCAGATGGAATCGGCAAGTCTTTCATCGTGAGTAAGCCTGATGGGGCGTTGATCACTTTTGGAATTGCGTTGATAATCATTGCAACAGTGCCTATGTCTCCATGGACGCAGGGCCGAATGATCTGCTTGATGTTTGGGGTTCCCATTATCACTATGGAATCATGTTCTTCTTTAGCACCGATGTATGCTTGAAAATCCAAAACTATGGCTTCTCTGCCTCTCACTATGCCTTTGGCCTTCTGTCTAAGACCTGCTACCATTCCTGTCTTGACTTTGATGTCTTTGCTGCCAGTATCTCTATCAGCGATCACTGGCTCAACAGGCTCGATTACTGTTTTGTCAAGCTTCCATGCCAGAGCATCAGCTATCATTGCAATGGACTGCCCTAGCCCAACGTGCCCCGTTATCTGCTTAAGCCTGATTTTGTGTCTAAACTCTTCCGGCGTGAGTCCTGCACCTATTTTCTTCTGGAACGGCAATCGCCGTGAGGCTGCATTCATGACTCTTGTGGCTTCGATTTTCTCTATTCTCTGACAAGGTGCAGTGAGCGTTATCACAAGAGTATCCATAAGAAACCCAGGGTTTATCCCAGTGCCTAAGACAGTCACATTGTTTTTCTTGGCTAACTCGTTGAGTTTCTTCCCAAGTTCCGGTTCTGTAGCTTCTGGGTACGAGAGTTCTTCACAGGTGGATATTATGTTAGTGCCAAGTTTGACAATTGAGACTAGCTGGGGGTATGCGTCTTTAAGAAAGGAAGTAGTTGCGTGAATGGCAATGTCCGGTTTTGTCTTGGAGAACTGTGAAACCACGTCGTCTGAGATCTCTATGCCACACTTTTCTAGATCCAAGATCTCTCCTAAGTCTTTGCCTAACTTGTCTGGAGCAATGTCGATTGCGCTTACTATTTCCACTCCTTCTTTTTCCAGCAGAGATTTCGCTATCAGACTGCCAATGGCACCTATTCCATAGATAGCCACTCTCACTTTTCTCATAGAGTGCACTCCACGTGCATTCTTTGTGATTTGTGTTCATATAAGAATGATGTATTCGGCAAAGTCTGATAATCAGCTCATAACTAATAGATGTTCTGTAGCCAAACAAGAAGCAATACTTCTAGGTTAGCAGTAGGTCATCAGATTACTGACACCCTGGAATACTGCGAGTTTTCAACCTTGCAGTTTACCACAGCAGAACCTGGCGGGTTTACATTTGAAATCAATGAGCGCTAGAGACGCCTCCTCAAAGTCCTCTTTTCCCGCAGTCGCGCGCGCCAAGTCATTCATTGATGAATATGTTAGAGTCGTGAAGACATTTTAGGGTTACTTGCACCGTGAGGAGCGCGCGCGAAAAAGTGATGTCTTATGAAAACTGTAAATAGTCTGTTTTGCCAATTCGTATCGCTAGAAGTGAATTGGTTTGGCTTTGCCTAAGACAGAGAAATGGATAGTAAACCTAATTGAGGCATTGGATAAGTATGTGGATGAAGAAACACGCGTCAAGGTACTTGAAGAGTGTGGGCGTAAGTGCTGATCATATGAAAGAGGGCTTGGGCGCACTAGAAATCCCGAAACACTTAGAGCTCTTTATAAGAAATCTGAAAATCTGGACAGTTTCTTAGCTAAGCTCAGCAAAGTCTACAAACATCTACACAGAGAAACAGGCAAAGCTTACATTGTCTACCCGAGATGTTATGCTCTCAAGTTCATCACATGGCGAAAGGGCAACTTTCAGGAACATACTGCAATTGCGCACGCGGATGGGCCAAGGCGCTGTTCGAGGGAGCACTTGAAAGACCTGTTGAAGTCATAGTGAAGGAATCAGTGATAAAGGGAGACAAGCAGTGCAAGCTCGAAATAGTTCTCTAAGGTTCTGAATAGTCCTCGCGAGTGCCGCGCACGCTACGAGAATTGTAGGAAAAGCTCTAGGTGCATGCAGACTCTTTCAAGACTACCTGCAGTCAGAAGGCTATATCAATGTGATTGTAGGTCACGCCAAAAGCCTAAGGTATGCTGCGGACAACTGGAAACCCGTGCAATATGGAAGTGACTCATAAGAAAGAGAAAGACGAACGATTAAAGACTCTGCGACTCAGCAATCATCATATAGGTGGGCAACAGCAGCGTCATTGCAGAAAACCTTGAGCTGCTCAACTGACTGGGTAACCCCACATTCCTAATACGCGCATGGCACCGAAACCGCTGGGACAAAGGCAGGCGATCTTAATCCCAAGCGCACGTATTCCCCTTTGTACTACATGAAAGAGTATTACAGGGAACAAAAGGCAGGGAGTCAACGCCAATGAGTGTTTTCTGTAACCGGCCCAATAAAAAGGAAGTCAGTTGGGTAAGGTTTGCACTAGTACCTGCAACAGTGTCTCCGTAGGCTTTTCTCGAAAGTGAAAATAGAAGCAAAAGCGGACTATAGGCCTTCAGTGTAGAATAGAGGTTTACATTTGTAAACTTTTATATTAGTCGAAAAATCCAATATTGGAGAGGATTCAAGCGTTGGCAACCACCAGCCCTACTGTCTCCAAAGCCGTTCTCGAGCAACTTCTGGATGCTGAGAAACTTAAGTATTGCCATGGATGCGGCATATGCACAGGCAGCTGCCCGATCGTGGAAATTCTTGGAAAAGACTTCAACCCTAGAGGGCTTCTTGAAAAGATCACGCATAATCCCGAACATGCATTGATCTCAGATGAGCTTTGGCTATGCGCTTGGTGCTACCGCTGCCACAAACGTTGCAACCAAGCCCTAAAACTGCCTGAGATATTTCTTGCTATCCGGAAAATGGCGGTGGAACAGGGATATGCGCATGTGTCTGACAGCGCTTTTGGGAAGATCGTGGAGAATCTCCCGCTTCCCTTAGTAACGACTCTAGTATGCTTTCATCCAGAACGTGCAGGGCTAGACCAAGACAAGACTCTGGAAAATGTCGGGCAAATGCATGAAGAACACCTGAAGCGGGAAAAAGCAAGAAGAGCGCAGGAGGTGCATCAAGAACGAATCGCAGTCATCGGTTCGGGACCAGCTGGCTTGACGGTTGCCTACGAGCTTAGCCGGAAAGGTTATGGAATCACGGTTTTCGAGGCTCTCCAAGAGCCCGGCGGAATGCTGAGAGAATGCATTCCTAGATATCGCCTACCTAGAGATGTTCTGAACAGAGAGATTCAGAACATAAAAGACCTAGGCGTTGAGATTAGAACAGGGGTGAAGATCGGCCAAGATCTTAGTCTAAATAGCTTATGGAGAGAGGGATACAAGGCAGTTTTCTTGGGTTCAGGCGCTCACAAGGGTCAGCAACTGAAGATTGAAGGGGAGAGCTTGAAAGGAGTTTACAATGCACTGGAGTTCTTGTGGGCCTCTAATTCAGGCGAAAAGGTAGAAACTGGGAACAAGGTCGTAGTGATTGGTGGCGGAAATGTAGCTGTGGATGCTGCAAGAACAGCTCTGAAACTTGGGTCGAAAGAAGTAACAGTATTGTACCGCAGGTCAAGGGAAGAGATGCCGGCAATTCCATGGGAAGTCAGAGAAGCTGAAGGAGAAGGTATGAAAATCGAATTCCTAGTCTCACCTAAGAAGATAATCGAAGACAAGGGAAACGTTTGTGCGGTTGAATGTATCCGAATGCAACTGGGCGAGCCGGACGAAACGGGGAGGAAAAAAGCGACCGAGATAGCTGGCTCAGGGTTCAAGCGAGAGACTGATATGGTCATTCTAGCAATCGGTGAAACCCCCGACTTGGAGTATCTGACCAAGGAGGTCGAAGTAAATGAAGACGGCACGCTATGGGTTGATCCTCTGACTATGCAGACAAGTTGCCAAGGCATTTTCGCCGGTGGAGACATTGTTACAGGCCCTGCGACAGTCATAGAAGCAATCTTGGCAGGAAAGCGAGCTGCGACATCAATCGGAACCTACCTGAGAAAACTGAGAGGATGAGACTATGGCCGAGAAGAAACAGCCAGAACCAGCGAAGAACCCCGAGGAAATCCGCATTGGAGTATATGTCTGCCACTGTGGTCTAAACATCGCAGGGTCAGTGAACTGCGAAGCAGTAGCAAAATTCGCCGCAACACTCCCCCACGTTGTTTTGGCTCAAGATAATCGATACACTTGCTCCGACCAGGGGCAAGACGGGATAAAGAAGGATATTAAAGAACATAGGCTGAATCGAGTCGTAGTTGCATCTTGCTCTCCACGTCTTCATGAGCCCACTTTCAGGAAAACCTGTGAGAATGCCGGGTTGAACAAGTACCTGTTTGAAATGGCCAACATACGGGAGCATTGTAGCTGGGTTCATCTCTATGATCGCGAGTCAGCAACTGAGAAGGCAAAGGATCTCGTGAAGATGGCTGTAGCCAAGGCTTCTCTGCTTCAGCCCGCTGAGGAAATTGAAGTGCCCATAAGCCGCAAGGCCCTAATAATAGGGGGAGGCGTTGCTGGAATCCAAGCTGCCTTGGATCTCGCTGACACAGGATACAAGGTATATCTTGTGGAAAAGGAACCAAGCATCGGAGGAATGATGGCGAGAATAGACAAGACATTTCCTACGATGGACTGCTCAATCTGCATTCTGGCCCCCAAAATGTCTGATGCTGGCCATCATTCAAACATTGAATTAATAACTAATGGAGAGGTCGCCGAAGTCAAAGGATACATAGGCAACTTCCACGTCAAGGTGCTGGAGAAACCACGCTATGTGACGAAGGATTGCTCGGCCTGCGGCGAATGCGTCAAAGTATGCCCAATAGTCGCGCAGAATGAGTTTGATGTGGGCTTGGCAACGCGGCATGCCATTTATACACCATTTGCTCAGGCAGTACCGGCCACATATGTCATCGATATGAACGTATGCCTCAACAAAGATGGTGTGGTTGTCTGCGACAAATGCATGAAAGCCTGCGAGAGACAGGCGATAAAATATGAGATGAAACCAGAAACCGTAGAACTTGAAGTGGGCACAATCATAGTCGCAACTGGCGCCGACGTATTCGATCCATCAATCTTGCCGCACTATGGATACGGTAGACTCCCAAACGTAATTACATCGCTTGAATTCGAAAGGTTGATCAACGCAGGCGGTCCTTCAGGTGGGCATCTAATAAGACCCAGCGACATGCAAATCCCCAAGAGTGTAGCTTTCATACAATGTGTCGGCTCCCGTTCTGACAGAAATGGACGACTATATTGCAGCAACGTCTGCTGTATGAACACCATCAAGGATAGCTTGCTCATCAAAGAGCACTGGCTTGACACTGAAATCTACGTTTTCTACGTTGACATACGGGCCTGTGGAAAAGGCTTCGAAGACCTGTACAATAGGGCGAGAAAAGCAGGCGTCAAATTCATTCGGGGGCTTCCAGCCGAGATAAAAGAGGACAAGAAAACCCACGACCTTTGGCTCTTTGGAGAGAACACACTGCAGAAAGAGCTATACAAGATAGATGTCGACATGGCGATACTCTCGGTAGGCCTGGAAGCTAGAAAAGACAGCGAGGTGATACAGCGGCTCTTGAATCTTTCCAGAAACCAAGATGGATTCTTCTTGGAGGCCCATCCGAAACTGCGACCAGTAGACGCTGCAACTGGGGGGATATTCTTTGCAGGTTGCGCCGAATCTCCCAAAGACATCAAGGATAGTGTGACACAAGCAAGTGCGGCTGCTGCGCGTGCAGGTATTCTCATGGCCAAGGGAAAAGTGACCGTGGAAGCGATCACGCCAATCTTTTATGCTGAGAAATGCAAGGCATGTGGACTTTGCACGAAAGTCTGCCCCTATAATGCCATTACATTGGATAAAGAATCGAAGCTTATCAAAATCATAGAGGCTGCATGTGGCGGATGCGGGACCTGTTCGGCTGAATGCCCCTTCGGCGCCCTCACCCAGAACCACTTTACTGATGAGCAGATCATTGCGCAAATAGACGCGGTTACGGAACATGACGCAAACAAGAAGATCGTTGCCTTCTGCTGCAACTGGTGTTCATATGCCGGTGCCGATTTCGCAGGCGTCAGCAGAATGCAATATCCGCCTAACGTTCGCATAATAAGGACCATGTGTTCTGGGCGTGTGGCCCCAAAGTTCGTTGAGCGTGCCTTTGCAAGGGGGGCAGCGGCAGTGATGGTAACGGGCTGCCACTTGGGAGATTGTCACTACATAAACGCTAATTATCAAACGCAAAAGCGCGTGGAACGCCTGTGGAAGCAGATGGAGCAAAACGGGTTAAACAAGGAAAGGCTACAACTGCTTTGGGCCTCAGCAGCAGAGGGCGAAAGGTTCGCTGCCAGAGTTAGAGAGATGAAAGCAATAGTTGAGAACGTGACATCAAAAGAGATTGAGACCGCCAGAAAGGTTTTTGAAAAAGCCTTGGAGGGTGTCTAGGCATGCCAGAAAGAATCAGACATGCCGCACTTGACAAAAAAGACGCGAAACAACCGAAAGCTGAGATTCATCTTATCAAAGACCAATGTAAGGGTTGCGGATACTGCATAGAATTCTGCCCTAGGAAAGTGCTGGAGGAATCAGAAGAAATCAATGCTAGAGGAGTACGTCCTCCAAGGATCTTGGATGAGGGTCAATGTATCCTTTGTTGTTTCTGCACCGCAGTCTGCCCGGACTTCGCAATCTACGTAGTTGAGAAACAGTGCGAGGTTGGTTGTTGACTATGACGGGAAAAAGAGCCCTACTAAGCGGCGCACACTTCCTAAACGGAGATGTCGCATGCGCGGAGGGAGCAATAGCCGCCGGCTGTAGATTCTTTGCCGGATACCCAATCACGCCTGCAACAGAAATTGCCGAACACCTGTCCCAAAGAATGCCTGAGTTCGGCGGAATATACATTCAAATGGAAGATGAAATCGCATCTATGGCAGCAGTGATTGGCGCTTCTTACACGGGGCTAAAAGCGATGACGGCTACCTCTGGTCCTGGATTCAGCTTAATGCAGGAAAACATTGGTTTGGCCGTTATGACGGAGACTCCCTGCGTCGTCGTTGACATCATGCGCGGCGGGCCCAGCACTGGACAGCCCACTTTGCCCGGGCAACAGGATGTTATGCAAGCAAAATGGGGTTCTCATGGAGACTATGGGATTATAGCATTGACCCCTAGTTCCGTTCAAGAGATGTTTGACCTAACTATTGATGCTTTCAACATGTCAGAAACCTACCGTGTCCCAACGCTACTAATGGGCGACGAAATCGTCGGCCATATGTGGGAAAAAGTAGTCATACCTCCGGCTGAAGAAATGAGAATAGTTAATCGCAAGAGGCCAAGTGGCTCCCAGGAAGATTATCAGCCCTTCATGCCAGATGATGATTTGGTTCCCCCCATGGCGTGTTTTGGTGAAGGATACCGCTTTCATGCCACTGGATTGACACATAACGAGCGTGGATACCCACAGACATCAAGTTCAGAAGTTCAATCTGGGCTTGTGAGGAGACTATGTGAAAAGATCGACAGGAACGCGGACAGAATTATCAGAGTTGAGGAAGTAATGCTAGATGATGCAGACATAGTGGTTGTTGCCTATGGAATAGTTGCTCGAGCAGCGTTGAGTGCAATCAGAAAAGCTAGGGAATCAGGCGTGAAAGCGGGTTTATTGCGCTTGATAACTCTGTGGCCCTTCCCGGAAAAACATGTGGCCAGGATTGCAGGGCGAGCAAAGAGTATAGTCGTTCCGGAAATGAACTGCGGACAACTTGTACGAGAGGTTGAGAGGGCTGCAAAGGGGACGCCTGTGACTTTTCTTTCGAAACTTGGTGAAGATCCTCACACTCCCATTGAGATTCTTGAAACGATAAGGAGGAGCTGCTAATGGTTGGGCAGATGATGGATCACCCATTCCTGAAGTACTTGCGATCAGCGGTGATCCCGCACATATGGTGCCCAGGCTGCGGTAATGGCATTGTTCTCAACTGCTTCGTTCATGCTTTGGATGAGCTTCAAGTAGACATGGACAAGTTGGTTGTGGTGTCAGGTATAGGCTGTAGTGGACGCACTGCTGGCTACACTAACGCGGATTCATTCCATACTACTCATGGGCGCGCGTTAGCTTTTGCATCAGGCGTAAAACTTGCGAATTCTGAGTTGGAGGTTGTTGTTGTAAGTGGAGATGGCGATCTTTTTGCGATAGGAGGAAACCATTTTATTCATGCTGCACGGCGAAACATGGGTATCAAGGTTATCTGTGTGAACAACTTTAACTATGGGATGACAGGTGGGCAACAAGGTCCAACCACCCCTCTTGGATCGTTGACTCCTACCAGTCCTTATGGAAGCATTGAGCGTCCTTTCAACTTAGTTCACTTAGCGGCTGCGTCAGGAGCGATATATGTCGCCAGATGGACCACCCTGCACGTGCGAAGATTGACTCAGTCCATAAAGAAGATGCTGCAGAAGGAAGGGTTCTGCTTCATTGAGGCGATTTCTCCATGTCCCGAAATCTTTGGCCGTCACAACAAGATGCGGTCAGGTTTAGAGATGATGGAATGGTTCAAGAAGGCTTCGATAGTGGAGAGCTTCTCAGATCCCGCAAAAGCTGAGATCACTCCTGAACGAATAGCGGTGGGCGAGTTCGTAGATATAGAGAAACTGAGCTACGAAAAATTGCTGCATGAGAAGATATCACAGATCAATGAGAAAGCTCTGGACCAGGTGGGTTGAGATGCGGGTGGAAATCAGATTTGCCGGTTTCGGCGGTCAAGGTATCATCAAGTCTGGAATAATAACAGCTGCGGCAGCTTGCTTGCATGGGGGTAAGAATGCTGTCCAAACGCAATCCTATGGCCCCGAGTCAAGAGGAGGTGCATGTAAGTCTGAAGTAGTGATCTCGGAAGAGGAGATTGACTTTCCCAAGGTAGTCGAGCCGGACATATTGGTTCTGATGTCTCAGCACGCTTACAATGATTATGCAGACAATGTGCGATCTGGTGGAACAATGATTATGGATCCCGACATGATTCCAACAGAGAAGGACTTGAAAAACGTGAAGGTTTTCAAGGTTCCAGCCACAAAGATCGCTGAAAACCTTGGACGAAAAATAGTAGCGAACATTGTCATGTTAGGCGCTTTCGTGGCGATTACGAATGTGCTGGATGAAAATGTAGTTAGAGAATCAGTGAAGGCAAACATCCCTAGGGGTACCGAGGAACTGAATCTCGCGGCTTTCAAGAAAGGATTCGAATACGGCAAGAATCTCTTGAGAAGCTAGCTCACTCTGCGACCTTTTTCGCTGGAGCCAGCTGCATAACGAGCTTGGATCTTCTTATACCTACATGGCGCAGTGGCGCTATCTTCTTTGCTTCATTGTAAATGTCTGAGGCGATTTTTCCCAAAACCATTTCCTGTGCGAATTGATCCATCGTTAGAGTCGAGGCCTTTTCTAATATGATCTTGGCCATTATTGCTCGTATGACCTTTTCCTGTGATGTTTTGACTCGTGATAGGGTAAACGCGGACACGGCTACTCGTAGGTTAAACCCGTCTTTCGTGTGGGTGTTGAATAGTCCATCAACCTTCGTAGTCCTCCTTCTCACCAAGCTTCTCAGGTAGTCTCTCGAATATTCATGACCCTTGAAAATCGTGCGGGCAGTCTTGTCGTCAACTTCGTTTATTTGGAAGTACATTTTCAAGTATTGATGTGAGAAGTCACCTGTAACATCATAAAGCGTTGCATCGATCGTTCTGCCAACCAGTTTTTCCGTGTCGTCGGCTGGGATTGCGCCTAGTTCAACGTTTCCGAAGTAGGGCGGAGCCACCACCATATACCATGATTTGCCACGCCACTTATCTCTCACACGTTTTGTTTTCGACGACAAGCTTATCCTCCGAATGCAGCTTGAAAGTTCGCATCAGAGTATTAAAAGTTTTAGCGTCTGGGCTCTATTTTCTCTATGCCGTCCATGTACTTCCTGAGGACTTCAGGGACTACTACCGAACCATCTTCTTGTTGGTAGTTCTCAAGGATTGCAACGATCGTTCGGCCTGTGGCCAAGGCGGTGGAATTCAGAGTGTGCACAAACCCTTTCGGCGCTTCGCCCTCCTTCTCTCTGTATCTTGAGTTTAATCTCCTAGCTTGGTAGTCCGTGCAGTTGCTACACGAGATGATCTCTCTATAAGCAATCTGTGCAGGCATCCATGCTTCAATGTCATATTTTTTGGCGGCAACCGTTCCAATGTCGCCAGTGCAGACGTTAACGACACGATACGGTATGCGGAGCTTTTGAACCAGATCTTCAGCATTTCGCAAGAGCTCTTCATGTATGTTCCAGGAATCCTCCGGTTTGCAGAAAACAAATTGCTCTATTTTGTTGAATTGATGCGTGCGGAAAATCCCACGGGTGTCTTTGCCATGTGCTCCTGCTTCTTTCCTGAAGTTTGTGCTCAAACCTGCAAGCTTGATGGGCAGGTCCTCGGCCTTCAGAACTTCATTCATGAACATTGCGGCCATGGGGTGCTCTGATGTTGCTATTAGGTATAGGTCCTCATTCTCAATCTTGTAGAGCACATCTTCAAAATCGCTTAGGGCCACGACACCTTCGTAGGGCTCTCGCCTCATCAGAAAGGGCGGCTCTATTGGGACATAGTTCTTCTTGAACATCTCTTGGAGCGCATAACTTCTAACCGCCATGTCCAACAATACACCTTCTCTTTTTAGGTAGAAAAATCTGGCCCCCGAAATCTTTGCAGCCCTTTCGATGTCTATTATGTCGAGACCCAAGCCTAAATCAATATGACCCTGTGCTGGGAAACTGAATTCGGGTATCTCGCCCCAAGTCTTGGTCTGAAGATTGTCATTCTCGTCTTTCCCTATAGGAACTGATTCGTGGAGAAGATTGGGAAGCTGTAAGAGATATTGGTGCACCTTTTCCTCATATTCGGTGACCTCCTTTCCGGCTTCTGTGATTTCCATGTCGATAGACTTACCTTTTGAAATCTCGTTGCCTGCTTCTTCTCCCTTCTTCTTCAAGGTTGCGATGGTTGCAGTAACTTGTCTCCTATCATGGCGAAGCTTATTGAGTCTGGTTAGGTCTTCTCGCCACTTCTTGTCGCAATAAATCAGCTCGTCAAGAATCTGCAGGTTCTTAGGATCTCCCCTCTTCATCAAATTGTCCCTTATGGTGTCAGGTTTTTCCCGAATGATTCTAATGTCCAGCATCCTTCTCGCCTGCAGCTGAGCAATGGCTTTTTGACTTGCCTTCAGATTCTAGTTTTGGATCAGTTATTTAACCTTACGATGGAACCGAGGCCAGCCAGAACCACCTTTCTGTCAACTCTTGTGATTTCATGGAATACAGACCGAGTCACCATAAACGCAAACCACAGGGCTGATGCATAGGAGCCCAATCGTCGTGCGCTCTGAGCAATCTACATGATCGAGGTCACTCATTCACACTTTTGAGGAGACAAGGACCATAGAAATTCATATAAAGGGTCAAATGCCATAATGGAAAAACCGTGGTCAAGCCAATACACAATCTTTGAGGTTTCCACAATGAGCCAAACAAACGACTTGAAGAAGTATTTTGCAGAGCTTGTTGGCACGTTTGTGCTAGTCTTCATTGGTTGTGGAAGCGCTGTTTTGGCAGTGGACAAAATAGGCAACGTGGGGGTTTCTTTTGCATTCGGTCTTTCGGTGCTTGTAATGGTGTATGCAATTGGAGGCGTCTCGGGTTGTCATATAAATCCGGCAATTTCCATAACGATGTTGGTGGCAGGCAAAATGAGGCTCAAGGACACTCTAGCATACGTGGTGATGCAATGCCTGGGTGCCATCTTGGGGGCGTTAGTTCTTTACGGAATAGCGCTTGGGAAACCTGGATACAGCCTTGCTGTCAGTGGGCTAGGTCAGAACGGGTATGACTTAGCCTCCCCTGGCGGATTTTCCATGGTGTCTGGGTTTGTGGCTGAATTGGTGCTCACTTTCATATTCTTGCTTGTAGTTCTGGGTTCAACAAGCAGCAAGGCTCCCAAAGACCTTGCAGGGATTTCAATAGGGCTGAGTCTAGTCCTTATCCATCTAGTAGGCATACAAATAACCAACACGTCTGTGAATCCAGCAAGAAGCCTCGGTCCAGCAGTGATAGTTGGTGGCGTTGCCCTAACTCAGCTCTGGCTTTTCTTGATAGCGCCTATCGTAGGAGGTCTCCTAGCCGCAGTTGTCTGGCAACTCATTGAATGAATGATGACTGACTTCACCAACACTTTTTCTGATTGACGCAATTCGATTGCTGGCAGAGCATGAAGCCTATGGTTCTAGGTCTCAAGGTTTCTCAGTTTAGCACAGCTCCTTCCGCTGAGGATGGCCCCTGATTGGCAAAGTCACTTGTTGTTTTGCGCGTTCAAGCATTGTCTTGCTTTTTCAAGCCTTTCTTCTATTCCAGCCCAGTGCGCTCCTTGCCAGTAGACCTGACCACATTCCGGACAATTCCAAAACTCTTCATAACAGTCAAAGGTGTTTCTCTTAACCTTGCCGGCAACGTCTTCCTTGAGTATGGGCTTCACTCTAGTGTTGCATTTTGGGCATCTTGAGATTCTCATGTTCACGTTCAGCTTCATGGAGAATCTTCTTGCCACTTCGGCTAGTTTCTCTTCTCCTGTCTGCCCCCTTAAATAGAAGGTATCAGCTCCTTTTGCCATTGCTTGTTTGTAAAGCTCTAAATCCCTCGTGAGCAATATTCTCCTTTCTTTCTTGGATATGGTGATCAACCGTGTATCATCCAGATTGTTTGAGTATTCTACATCTTGGCCTAAGATGCGAAGCCACCGTGCAAGTTTTCCAAGCATTCCATCAGCAATGAACTTCAAGGGCTACTTTCTCCGGACTATTTCGCCACTTCCTGGGTTGGCGACTATTTGCCCTTCATCCATGATGAGTCTGCCATTAACGAATGTTTTCACGGCTTTTCCTTCGACCCACCATCCATCGAAAGGAGAGTATTTTGCTTTTGAGTGAAATTTCGAAGCATCAATCTTGTGCTTTTTCTTCAGATCCACGATTGTCAGGTCAGCTTTGCTTTCTTCTCTTAGATAACCGGCGCCTTCTAACTTGAAAATCTCTGCTGGCTTTTCCGCCATGAGCCTGACCAAATCAGCTATCGACAGCCTCCTACGTCTCACTTCAGTTAGCAGTAAAGGCAGAGTTGTTTCCAGTCCAGGGACGCCTGTCTTTACGTCCCACACCGATCTTGCGTTCTTCTCCTCTAATGCGTGCGGCGCATGATCAGAGGCCAATATGTCAATCAGATGCGTGCTTACTCCGTCCCAAAGGGCCCGAACATGCCTTCCCTCGCGAACTGGAGGCATGGTCAATGCAAGGGTGCCGATATGTTTCAATTCCTTCACAGTCAAGAGCAGATTATGTGGAGTTGCTTCGCAAGTTACCGGCATGCCATCTTTCTTTCCTTTCATAATCAATTCCAACCCCTTTTTGGTGGTCATGTGGCAGAAGTGCAGATGAATGTCGGTTCTTTCGCCGATTTTGATCATTCTATTTATGGCCTTTGCTTCCACGTTCTCTGAGTGCGCCTCAAGATAGGATCCTATATTGTTACGGCCTGTTCGTCTAAGCTCGTCTACCATCTTTTTCAGGGACCCTTTGTCTTCTGCGTGCACGGCTAGGGGAACATTCAGTTCACCGAGAATCTTAAATGACTCTAACAGCGCATTATCATCATCGATGTCTAGACCACCAACCTGCTCAGCCATGAAAAGCTTGAAAGCTACCACTCCTTGCGTAGCTATTTCGCGGATCTCATCGTTGACCTCGGGGAATTCAGAATAGAATCCAACTTTGACTAGTGTTTCTTTTTGTGCCTTCTTCATTCTGTTCTGAACAGCCTCCTTGCCCATGGTTACCGGATCATTGTTAGGCATGTCAAGAACAGTTGTGAACCCTCCAGCTGCCGCTGCGGAAGTCCCAGTGTAGAAATCTTCCTTGTAGGCTTTTCCTTCATTTCTGAGATGTACATGTGCGTCTATTAGACCAGGCAGCACAAGGAGCTTTCTTAAATCGAGTTTCGTTGTTGCCTCTGGCATATTTGTCTCCTTGCCTATTTTGGCGATTCTGCCAGAGTCTACCGCAATGCTGCAGTCAACTATTTTCATCTCTACGTAAGCCTTCGCATTACTCAGAACCAAGTCGACAGTCAAGTCATGAACTCCCTCGATTTTCAAGATGCATGAGAGTGCAAAGACGGGATCATTCTATTATTTTGAAGAAGTCTCTTTCTGTTATTATGCCCACGAGTTTGCCATCTTTGACAACGGGCACGGCGCCTATATCGTTGTCCTTCATTATTCTTGCGGCTTGGCCCACATCTGCATTTGGTTCTATTGTAGAATCGTTATTCGTTGCTAGCTCGAGGGCA
>CAZDNV010000023.1:0-21053 GCA_964506875.1 uncultured Candidatus Bathyarchaeia archaeon | reverse complement strand
GTATGCGTCATTGGTTATGTCGTATTTGCCGTCCCAGCCTGGAGATCCAGGATCTTCGCCAAAGTGCGAAGCTATCTCAAAAATGTCATCTATGCCCACGTAATGGTCTCCAGTAACATCGCCAGGAATGCCTACTCTGACTATTCCATCAGTGCAACTGTTGTCTGTTGTGTTAGCTTCTTCTGGAAGCATTGTTGCGTAAGCGCTTATGGTGTAGTTGCCCAAGGCAAAGCCAGAAGTGTTCCACGCGATGGCAACGGTTGTGGAGTTTCCGCTTGTCAGAGTTATGGTTGTGTAGTTTTTTCCGTCTGGTAGGGTGATGACGGTGTTGTTGCAGTAAGCAGTAACATTAAAGGTCTCAGTAAAGTCACCCTGGTTTTCAGCAGTTAAGTCGATTGATAAGGAATATCCTTGTCCTACTACGGTTTTGGATGGCGTGACGTTGGTGATGGCTAAGTCGTGCCCAGAAATGGTGAAGTTGCCGTCTGATACGTCTTCGCCTGTGTTAACGCCGTCTGTGGCTATGGGCTTGATGAGATAGTTGCTTCCTCGGGGTAGACCTGTGGTGTTCCATGTGTAACTGGTTTCAGTTAATTCCCATGCCACAGGTATCCATGTTTGTCCGCCATCTTGACTATATGCTATCGAGTAGGTTAAGGGATCTCCATCTGGATCGTGTGCATCCCAAGTTATCGTGTAGTTCACTCCAGACTCTAAGAGTTCCCCTCCATTTGGAAATGTGATGTTAACGATAGGAGGGTTAGCGCTTATGGCTTTACTAGCCACGATATAACCAGTGGCGTTGCGAATTTCAATCAGACTGGTTCCGTTAACGTAAGGTACATTGAAGACGAAGGGGAAAAAGTCAGTGTCTGTTGTTGTGAAAGTTTCTGTGTTTATCAAGGTGAACGTGGCGTTGAAGCCGCATTGACCGAGCACTTGGCTCTGATCATCTAAGAAAACCACAGTGTAGTTTCCGGTGGTTCCCAGTTCAATGTCTAAGGTGCCTTGTGGAAGGTGATACCAGCTCTCATCAGCCTTCACCGTGCCGTTCTTGAAAATCAAGCCACTAATCAAGAGGACTTCAGGATCAAGTCCTATCATAAATTGGTCAAGAAGATTCCACTGTCTTGGCAGTCCCGGACCAAGAAGGTTCAATTGTCCTGGTATGTTATCAGTGTCAAACCGTCCCTTATCTATCCACTCTTCATAATAGTTCTGGAAAATTGCATCGAATCCAGTAGTCATAAAAGTGCCATCTATGAACGCGTCCTCGTACAATCGTTTGGCGACCCAGAAACGTTGGGTCCATGTTCGACGTGGACCCACATCTTGAGGATGCCAGAGAAAATATGTGTGCCCAAGTTCATGGGCTACTGTTGTCCAGAAAGTATCCTCAACAAATACTGGGCTCCTGTCAATGTTATTGATCCAAGAAAGCCCCCAACCAAAAAGCACCCCTTCGCGATCCCATATGCCGTTATTATTTACATCTACAAAAGGTTCCCCAGCATCCCATACACCGTTGCCATTTAGATCGCTAAAGGGCTCAGGGGTAGGGAACCATGTATCAAGCCAGGCACCACCAACTAGCCCTGGTGCATTGCGCCTTGGAACTAGAATTACAGCTCTGTCATATCCGAATATTCTAGCGATTCTGGACGCATGGGCTCCAAGCAAGAAGTAGGCACCCGCTTGATTACGAAGCCATGCAGGAGGAGGCACTAAGCCTAACAACCTTTCCACTTGGACAACAGCTTGCAATAGCTCACTTTGTGCGGTTATCAGTCCATTGTCTGCTATTGGGTATGTACCTAGTAGGAACTCGTTGGCTCTGCTTATCATTTGCGGTATGTTAACAAATGCCGGGTCTGCAAGTATGCCTCGGGCTGGATCTGCAGGGAAGCTAATTGGCAGGTAAAGTATTCTCAAAGGCTTGCACTCAACAAACTTCTTGCCCGTTACTGCTTCATTATCCCATTCATTTGCCTCCCATATCTTCCCAGGAAACGGAATCGGAGTTGGGCCTCCCCACGGATCTACCATTGCCCTAATGTTACCGTCAAAGCCAGCTCTTGTCCAAAAGAGCCATGGTCCAGCATCCGGAGGTTCGGTGTTTGGATCAATCCAAGGAGGATTGGTGTTAAAGGGATTGGCGGGAGGATTACCAGGAGGTGCTGGGATTGGGCGTGGAGGAGCTGGACGAGGTGGAAGAAGAGGATGAGGAGGATTGCGTGGTCCACCTGGAATATAGAATTCGTTCCGGCCAGGATTGACAACTAGCTGTTCGGCGCAAAGCACTCCGCCGGGACCGCATTCGTAATATACTTGACGCCCAAAGTCATATATGACTCTGATAGATGTTTTGACAGGAAATGGAAACGTGCTAAATACTTCGACCCAAACAACCGTTTTTTTGTCTACAGTTAGGGCTCGAGCCTCTCCAGCCGGTACCTTGCCCTCCCAGATGACTTGGATTGGAACGAGACGGCATAAGGTGAGGTTAGGTATAAACTTCACCCACCAAAATTCTGTATCGGGTACAATAAATACGACGGCGCCTCCGTAACCCATTGACGGAGCCTTACCAACCTCTCCGGTGTTTGTTACATTTCCTGTCTTCACATCGTAGGTCATTATGATGTCACTAGCGCTATATGCAATGCTCATGTGTTTGCCGCATGTTCCATGGATGTATGGGCCTTCACCCGCCTGCCCAGTGTTCGTCGCTGTTCCACTGGTTATGTTGTAGTACATGATAACTGAGCCGAATTGGAATATGATGATGTCCTCGTAGATGGAGGGACACGTGCCAGTCAACCCTGTGTTCGTCGTGACCGCCGTTGTTGTGTTATAGTATTTTATGACGCCTCCTTGCGAGAATGCGATGGTATCCTCATAAACAGAAACTCCCCAGCCATACCCTAGCGACCCCTCAGCTATCTTGATGAAGTCCCCACCAGCAATGCTGTACCAAATCTTAACAGGTGGTTCCTCTTCTCCTGCTTCACCATAGTAATCATAGAAAGCGGTGATGTCGCTGTGGATGGAGACTACACGCGAAGGAAAATTCATCGCCCACAGAACCAAATCTCTCGGGTCGAAATAATCCCCAAGAGGATGAGGTATGTAGTAGGCCGCTCCCATAGAAATGCTATAGAAGCCTATCACATCCCCGGCGTAAGGAAGAAATGCGATGGTATCCTCATAGATCGCTAGCCAGTCGGATCCGGGTATACCAGTATCTGTCAGCTGTCCACCAGCGGAGATGTTGTAATACATAAGATGTCCTTCGGGATGGCTTGTAAATGTGATGATGTAACGATAAATGTGGGTATACCCCCCAAGGGGGCATGTTCCAACAGTGACTGCTCCACCATTCTCTTCAGCGCGGATAGGAGTCACGTTTAAGTTAAATGTACCAAATGGTTGAATGTTTAACGTCAACATTAATACGCCTGTTAAAAGCAGTGTCATTATTCCCGTAACCGCTTTCCTGTTTTCCATTTTTTTTCCCCTTCTCATGCACAACTGTATATTAGACTCGAATCGATTTAGGTTTTGTGGAAACATCTTCTAGAGCATCAAACAACAAGGGACCATGGCATGATGAATCAAATGCAACCCTCTGAAAGGCAAGATATGAACAATCAGCGTACTGCATGAGGCAAGAAATCTGCCACTGGCTGGCCTATGCATCATATTACTCAAATCAAGACAAAAATGGCAATCAGTGTCAGCAGCAGTCTGAGAAGAAAAAAGGGGTTTGAAGAATGCTTTTCGGGTTATGTTGGGCTTTTCCCGTTTTTGCCGCCGCCCTGGCTTGGGCAAAGCACCTTGATCGCGTCGCTTCCCTGGAATTCTGTTCCGTCATCAAGCTTACCTGTTAAGGCTAGAGTCACGCTGCCAGCCGTGATGCCTCTGGAGAGCGTGTAGTCTTGCACTGCTGTCCTGTCAAACTTCACCATCAAATCTGGAACACCATCGATGTCATAGTCTCCTATTGCCGTGGGCCTCAGCTCTGCTGGAACGGTGCCATTCAGCATCACAGTGGAAACATCGATGTTGGCAACATCGTAGCCTTCAGGAAGCTCAACATAGCCGGTAATCCAATTGCCTTTGCTTCTCAAGTTCAATGAATCCGGGTCAATGTCTATCACAGCGTGTACGCGCACAGGCGGAGGAGTTGCCCATATTTCGCATCCATCGTACATATTCCATGTTCCGACGAAAAGCGAATTTCCGAATACTTCTGTTGCCATAACGTACCAGTTGTCAAGATCGCCAAAGCCTTCATTGCTAGACCTCACCCAAGTGATTCCATCCACAGATTTCCACATATCACAGCAGTCTCTCGTGCCAGCCCAAAGGTTATCGTCATATACAATTACATGGCGGATTTCGCTGTTGGATGGATTGCCGAAACCGTCTTCGGTGACTTTCTCCCACGACGATCCCTCTGCTGTCCGCCATATGGCTCCTGCGCTCCCCAGTCTTGCCACTGTCATGTACAAGTGACTCTGAAAGACAGCAGCTTCATAAAAGTAGACGTTCCCTCTGTCACCAAAGCCTCCATGGCTCGCGAGTTCCCATGAACCTGCATCGCCAGTCATAGATCTCCAGACTTCGCCACCCTGAACCTCGTTGGAAGTTCCGACGTAAAGGTAATCGCCAAAAATGCATGCGCTGGTCAATCTGATGTTGCTCGAATCGCCAAAGCCGTCCGTCGTAATAGGCTCCCAAATCAATCCATCGCTGGTTCTCCAAAGAGTCAATGCATGATCTACGCTGCCTCCAGTTCCCGCATACAGGTACCCGTTGAAGGCAATTAAGACAATTACAGATAGAACTCGTGTATCTCCTGAAAAACCATTGTCGGCAACTTTCTGCCATGTTCCAGCGTTTCCAGTTGCAGATCGCCAGATCTGGCAACCGCTCACCGTGCTGCGGGTTCCAACATAGAGGTAACCATCGAATAATGCCATCGACTCTATTGCTTCGTTGGGCTCGTTGAAACTGTTTGCTACCACTTGTTCCCAAGATAAGCCGTCTGAGGTTCGCCATAGTTCACCCCATCCTGCTCCTCCGGGCACGTTTGTGCTGGTTCCCGCGTAGAGATGGCCATTAAACGCCTTCAATGCACATACGTACGTTACAATCGGATTGCCAAAACCATTCTCATTGACTTGCACCCATTCTGCAGTAGTGGAAGTGGCTAATGCGATGTGCCCTGTGTTTTGCTTCTCGCTGATCATCGCAATCAGGTGTGCAGTTGGCATGCAACCAAGAATCGAGGATATCGAAAGAACAGCTATTAGTACTGCAATTGCTTTCTTCATTTTCCTTTCTCCTTTTGGTTTCCAGAATCGGTTAGCGACGACTGGGTATAAGTGCTTTATGAAAGCATCTTCTATTCGCATTGAAAAGAGTCAGATGGAGCCTGTATAGCATCAAATGCAACATTCCTGGCTGGCCAGACAAATGCTGACTCGCTGTTGAAAGCCTTAAGATACGGAGTGGCTACCCCAAGCCGTATCGTTTGATCAGATCGCGCATTCGCAAAAAATGGAAAAAAGGGGAGCTGCGGGAGACTTCTCCACATTATTAGTGTTAAGAGTTTAAACTCGGCCTAAAGTGGGTTTGACCATTTGCGCCATTGCTTCCAGTTTGCCGAGGGTTTTGAGCACTTCGGCAACTTCCTCGTCAGATGCGCCACGCTTCACTTCTATCTTATCCTGAATAGGCTCAACATGATTGATGTTTACCCTTCGTCTCCTGACTCCTGTAACCGACTTTGGCCCTGTAACAAGCGCAAAGCTCTTGTCAGACAAGTCAACCACGACACATTTTCTCCCAGCTTCTCTTCCAACCAACTTAACGCAGACTCTTCCTACTTCCATCGCGGGCAAGCCAAATCCTCCTTTTTGGGCACTATAGAAAACCTTTGATGCAGCTATTTAACACTTCACTTCAGGTCATAAACCGCTCTACGACACTGTAAAGCACGCTTGTACCAAACACCAAGTTTTGGATCGAGATGCGTTCGTCGATGCCATGGATTGTCCTCAGCATATCGCTGTAGGGGATGTCAGAACTCACCGGATGAAAACCGTAGCAGATGCTGCCGCCCTTTCTGAAGAAGCGTGAGTCAGTGCCGCCAGTGAGCAAGATTGGCGCAACAGAACCGTTCGGATCGAACTCCTTCACTACCTTCTGGATCAGTTGATAAAGTGGCGTATCCATGGAAGACTCTGAGGGCTCATTTGCTTGAATAGTTTCAAACCTTAGCTTCTCAAGTCCAACATCCTTGAGCAGATCTCTAATTTCATCCATTGCTTGTGCCGGAGTCTGACCCGGTAGAACTCGACAATCAAAAACGGCCTCACATTCCGAAGGAATAATATTCTCCTTGACTCCGCCACGAATCATCGTAGGTGTGATTGTCATTCTAAGCCTTGCCCGAAGCTCCTCTGCCATATAGCTGTCTCTTTGAGCCAGCATGTCCAGCAGTTGATCAGCCATCTCAGGGTCTTGAAGCAACAAAGTCAGCCCCTGCCCCAGTAGCTTATCCTCTTTTGCAACATCCTCTAAGAATTGCTTCATCACAGGCGTAAGCGCTATTCTTGACCTGTGGCCTCCAAGCTTTCCGATAACGGCATTCATGCGCATGATCGCATTGTCAGCAGCGCCAGGCACTGAACCGTGTCCAGGCCTGCCTTTGGCATAAACCTTGAACCATAGAATTCCTTTTTCGGCAGTCTGAACGGTGTAAACATGCCTGTTACCAAATGGAATTGCTATGCCACCGCCTTCGTTTAGCACGTATTCAGCCTTGACCTTCTCGTAATGATTTTGCACCAGCCAGCCCGCTCCTGCCTCTCCTCCCTTTTCCTCGTCAGCCGTAGCTGCAAGCATCACATCCCCCTTGAGTTTCACATTGTTTCTCTTGAGAAGCTTCATCGTCATGACTTCAATCGCAGTCATCCCCTTCATGTCTAAGGCGCCGCGCCCCCAAACAAAACCGTCTTTCACAGCCCCTCCAAAAGGATCTGCGCTCCATTCCTTCGGATCCGCAGCCACCACATCCAAATGCGACAGCAAAAGCAAGCCTGCTTTCTCACCACTTCCCTTCAATCGAGTGACAACGCTGCCTCTTCCGGGCGCAGACTCAAGGAGCTCAGTCTTGAATCCGTCTTTCTCCAGGACCTCAGCCACGTACCTGGCAGCTGCTGTTTCGTTCCCCGGTGGGTTAGTGGTGTTTATGCGAATCAAGTCGCTTAGGAAACTAGTTACTTCATCTTCAATCTCTCGTAACAGTCTCGCGCACATCTCGAAAATCCGACCTTCGCTAGCTGTGTAAATCGATCTGCTTAAGACTTTATTGCCTTAGCGCCTAGCGCGCTGTTCTCGTCGC
Source organism: uncultured Candidatus Bathyarchaeia archaeon (assembly GCA_964506875.1). GTDB lineage: Archaea > Thermoproteota > Bathyarchaeia > Bathyarchaeales > Bathycorpusculaceae > CAZDNV01. The sequence goes on along the minus strand of CAZDNV010000023.1, from coordinate 13,639 downwards.
TAGCCCTAAATACTGATTAGTACGAGACCATCTATACAGAGAGGATCCGTTGGATGATAATGGAGAAACCTCTGGTTTCTCATAGGTTCAGGAAGTCCGCTTCAGCAAGAGTCATAGGACTCATATCGGACACGCATATACCAACTCGGGCGAAAAGCATACCCAAGGAAGTCTTCCAGACCTTCGAGAATACTGAGCTCATACTACACGCAGGTGATCTGGTCAACATGTCTGTAATTGACGAGTTAGAGCAAGTCGCGCCTGTCTTGGCAGTCTACGGCAACATGGACGGCAGAGCCATCCGTGAAAAGCTTCCCAAGATCAATTCCTTCACGCTTCTTGACTGGAAAATCGGGATCATGCATGACCCTAGCGCGCTATTTGGCATTAGAAAAATGCGTGAGATCGCTGCTAGAAACCGCTTTGATGTGCTGGTTTATGGACACACCCACAGCTCTAAAGTGAAATGGGAAGCAGGAGTGCTGTTCATAAACCCCGGAAGCCCCACGAACCCTGTTCCTCCTTTCATAGTCAAGCCGAGCGTTGCAGTGCTGAGAGTAACAAAGGAGACTATCACACCAGAAATAGTCACGATCTGAGCTTGCCGTGAGGGAACAACCCTCTCTTTTCAATTCGGTCTTCTTGGAATGCTGGCCTAGGAATAGACCAAGCAGAAGCTTGTCTCAACGGAATTGCTCGTATCAAATTCGGACTATGCTTGGCGCAACTGCCTTGATACAATCAAGAACCTAGTGAAAAAGAAGCATTGCTGTCGCCCAAGCGCTTGGAACCAAGCAGTTCCATTTTAACTCCTCTCTCTCCACGCTGCCGAAGAGTCGGTTCAAGGCACGCTTTAAGAGCAATAGGATCAAAGGAGAATGCTGTTGGAGGTCTGAGTTGATGGAGCACTGTAGGAATCCGTGGCATAAGGAATGTAAAGGCAACGAGATTGAGGTCTACATTCAGGTCAAGGGGGAGAAGCTGCCAATCTGTAGACGTTGCTGGAGCAGGCTGGCTGACAAAGATCTGGAGTGGTGAGCCTCATGGAATGGTTTAGCGTAAATACCGCCAGGTCTTTTCTTGGTAAGAACGTCAATCTCCATCTGAAAGACGGTTCAGTCATAGTCAACGTGCTTTTATCCAAGATTCTTAAGGATGAGTATGAAGGGAAGTCTTTTGTTGAATGCATTCCATATGGCAACAGAAGCTCATTCAGAATCCCCCTTAGGAGTGTTGCATGGGCAGAGTTGCTAGATTTGAACCTCATCGTAGCCCTTTGACTAAAACCGAAAATGAGAGAACCGAAGCAGACGAAGCTTAAAATAACATTTGAAGCCTAGAAAGCTTCCATGCATTGTTCTCGATGCGGCCTGTGCTGCGAGAAAACTGAAATGCTACTGTCCCAAACGGACATTGAACTCTTGACGAGAATCGGCTATGCCGAAAACGACTTTGTGAGAAATGACCGGGAAGGTTTCGCTAAACTGCGAAACAGGCATGGACACTGTTTCTTCTATGACCCAGAAGAGCACAGCTGCAGGGTGTACGAGTCCAAGCCTTCGGGATGCAGCATCTATCCAGTGGTATACAGTATTGAAGAAGGAATTGTTGTAGATGGCCTTTGCCAAGCGAAGGATACAATCTCGGCGTCTGAAATGAGGTGCAAGGGAACAAGACTAGTCAAGCTTTTGAAAACCATCGATAGTGAGGCAGCCAAGCGTAAACGCTTAGGATGATTGGATAATGCTCCTTTTACAAGAAGGTTTCGATCAATCTTAAATATTGCCCAGCAGATTCATCCAGCTGTGAGAAAATGCCTTGCACCGTTATCACTGGAGCTTTTTGGGGAGATGAAGGTAAGGGAAAAGTGATTTCTTACCTAGCTCTTAGTGAACCGCTTGACTTTTGTGTGAGAACAGGTTCAGTTAACGCTGCTCACACCGTTTCCCATCAAGGTAACCGTTACGCTTTGCACATGGTGCCCGCGGGATTCGTGTATGAAAAGTGCCGCCTACTGCTTGGGGCTGGCGCGAATGTTCATGTTGGCAGGTTTCTAGAGGAAGTTGAAGCCACGGCGGTAAAGAATCGAATGGGCATAGATAACCAAGCATCAATAATTGAAGAAAAGCATTCGATGCAAGATAAGTCTAATTCGCATCTCAAAGGCTTGGGAACAACTGGATGGGGTGTGGGACCGGCACTTGAAGAGCGTGCTCGCAGAACAGCGAAATTGGCGAAGGATATTCCTGAGCTTAGGTCTTATCTGACTGACGTATCGCAGGAAGTCAACCCTGCAATAAGCAAGGGTAAGAATGTCCTGCTGGAAGGGACCCAAGGTTTGATGCTCTCGCTTTTCCATGGCACGTACCCCTACGTGACAGGACGAGACACAAGCGCCTCAGCCATTTGCTCTGAAGCCGGTGTGGGACCCACGAAAATTGACGAGGTTCTTGTAGTATTCAAGTCATTCATGACACGAGTAGGAACAGGCCCGCTACCAGGTGAAATCTCGAAAGAGGAAGCTCAGAAACGCGGTTGGTTTGAAACGGCCGCAGGAACTGGCCGTGACAGACGGTCAGCCCCCTTCAGCTTTGAATTAGCAAGAAAAGCGGTGATGATTAATGGAGCCACACAAGGAGCACTTACGAAACTTGACTGTGCATATCCAGAATGCAAGAGCGTAAGAAAATATGCTCAATTGTCCATAAGTGCAAAGCAATTCGTAGATGACGTAGAGAAGCAAGCAGGAATTCCGATTGTGTTGATTGGCACTGGACCCGAAGCACTTGACATGATAGACAGAAGAGAGAAGAAGTGATTCGCGTTCTCTGGCACGAAGTCTCCTCGCTCTTTGACCCTTTTTTGCTTCTACGCATCTGGTGAAACATCACTCAAATGACAGCGCGTTTAGAATGACGAGTGGCATACCTTGGCATTATCTAAGAGTCACAGGCTTCTAAGCCTAGGCTTTCCCTTTGAAGTGCTAAACAGAGACTTGCGGCTCTTGTTTACGTGCAGCCTAGTTGGCGCTTTTGGGGACGGCCTCTATTCTTACCTCTTACCTGTCTACTTTGGCAGAAGTCTGGGGGCAGACTCAGTTCAAATCGGGATACTTTATGCTGTCACCAGCTTATTCGCAGCTTTGTCACTGCTTGTGGCTGGAATGGTTGCTGACAAGTATGACCGAAAAAAGATCATGATAGCTGGATGGATTGCATGGATTCCTGCACCTCTGATCTTCTCACTTTCTGGCAACTGGCTACACGCCTTGCCTGGAATGGTTCTGTGGGGAATATGGCTCGGTACACCGGCCTCAACAGCCTACATTGTAGCCATGGCTGACAAGACCAAGCTAACTTTGACCTTTACTATGATCTCAGCAGCATGGTCCTTTGGCTACGTTTTTTCCCCTGCAATAGGAGGTTACTTGGCTGGAATCACAGGTATGCAAATCGTTTTCTACGTGGCCAGTGCTTTCTATACTCTGTCTTGCTTGATCCTTCTCTTCACTCATAGCCAGCGTGCAACTGACCATGAAAGGCGATATGCTGAGAAGAGGGCTTCTTTCTTTGAACTCCTGCGAACACGGAGACTATTAGTATCATCTATCATCTTTGCGCTGATTATGTTTATCTTGATGATGTTTCGACCATTCATCCCGCAGTTCCTGTCCAAGGTATACCAGTATGGCGATTTCGAGATAGGCATCTTGGGATCGATTTGCTTCTTCGGATCGGCACTGCTGGGCATACTACTAGGAAGATTAGGAGATAAACTGAGAAAAAGATATGCCGTCGCTGCCTCCATGATCCTATGCAGCGTTTCATTGCTACTCCTCGTTCTGTTCAGACATTTCCTCATCTTGGCAGTCGCCTTTTTCATAATAGGCGGCTCTTACGTGACTTGGTCCTTAATAGGAGCCGTCTTGGGACCTCTAGCCCCGGAAGGCAGTGGAGCCCGCTGGGTTTCCGTACCGCAAACAGTCACCATGTTCAGCTCGTTCATTGCCCCCTACGTTGGCGGCGTCTTGTATGACTCTTCAGCTTACTATCCAATGTTCGCAGCAGCAGTAGGCACAGCACTCCTAGCGATCTTGACTCTCTCAAAGCTTCCTGATAAGTAGCTGCGAAGAGACACTTACCTGCGGAACTCTTATTTTTAGGAGCTGCATTTCGCTCTTAAGCATAAGAGGCGGGAGTTGTGGCTGAATCGCGAGAACGACATGCTAGATATCCTTGGAATTTCATCGTCCTAGCTCTCATAATCGGATTAATCGTAGGAGGAATTTCGACAGCGTATTTGACCTACCAGCAGATTGGGAATCTGAAGAAAGACGTTTCTAGCCTAGAGAAGCTGGTTTATCGCCTTTCAGGTAATCAGACCATCTATAGCCAAACAATCACGATCCTGCAAAACGGCACTGCGTTGGCAGATCTGTACGAAAATGTGAAGAATTCAGTTGTTATGATCAGCGCTGGCGATGCCCAAGGTTCTGGGTTCGTCTATAATTCCTCAGGCACGATCGTTGTGATAACTAATCATCACGTCATCCATGGGGCTTCTACGATAAGTGTGGCTTTCTCTTCAGGAAACGAATATCCCGCTCTCCGGAAGGGAGACGACCCATACTCGGATCTGGCTGTTCTTACGGTCAATGCCCCTGAGAACGAGTTCAAACCTATCGAGATTGTTAGTTCCTCAACGCTTGTAGTAGGCGAACCCGTCATAGCCATTGGAACCCCATACGGGCTAGTTGGATCGCTGACAACAGGAATCGTAAGCGCACTCAACAGATCGATCGATGAATCGCAGTATACCGGAGGCTTTGCCATAGCCAATGTAATACAGACGAGTACACCCATCAATCCAGGCAACTCTGGTGGCCCACTACTGAATTATGACGGTAAGGTTATCGGGATTACTACGGCTGTAGTCGAAGATTCACAGGGATTAGGTTTCGCAATCCCTTCAAATACGATAAGAAAGGAATTAGATTCTTTGATTGCCAGAGGTACCTATGACCAGCATTCCTATTTAGGTCTGAAAGGAACCAACATGGATTATTTGACGGCTCAGAAGTACAACATCAACGTGACGTACGGTTGGAGAGTAGTTGAAGTAGTTCGAAATGGACCAGCCTATGATGCAGGAATACAGGTCGGCGACGTAATAACGGAAATCAACTGGACAAAAATCCGAAGCGGCGACGAAATGTCAAGCTTTCTTGAAGAGAACACGATACCATTGGAAACTGTTATTGTCACGATTGAACGAGGCAAACTAGAACTTGAGAAACCCTTGATTCTAGGAAAGAGACCTGCTCCGCCAGCCTAGATTTTTCCCTGCAGCCAGTAGAAAAGCATGTGCTGTAGCCTCGGCAGATGATAAAACGGGGGTTGCCATGGCTTGCCCATCATATCTACATATACTTCGAGAGACCCCTCCGCTGATAATGTATCTGGCGTCTGCACATAGACAACTAGCCAACGCGCCAGAAAGTGCACACCAGCTATTAGACGCTTTCTCCGTCGCTTTCGCTATTCTTGGCCCACCCGAGCTTCTTCAGCATCTTTTCTGCCTTTCTTGACAGATCCACTCTCAGCAAGACAAGTGTGATTGTCACCGTCAGGGCTATCGAGATGACCACTAGAATCCCTTGGCTTGTGTATCCACCTATGAACTGATCACCAAAGACTCCTAAGTAAGCGCCGAGGACCGCTATTGATAGCTTTCCAGCGAAATAGGCCAATGTGAATTTGGCTGGATTGTACTTCATGAGACCGAGGGGAATGATCACAGGGTCATCAGGTATTGGAGTTGCTGATGCTATGAAAACTGCTAGAAAGGCCCATCGCCTCACCTTTGCTGCTGCCGTGTCCAATCGCTTTCTGCCTCCCTCACCTAAGCTCTTACCGATGAAGAATGAGACTACGTAATGAATCAGTTTCGCGCAGGTTGCCCCTAAGGCGACTACCACGCCTATGCTTAACGGGTCGGAGTTGACTATCAGTGCCGTATTTGAGGCTATTAAGAGATTTGATGGCGAAGCGAAGGGAATCATGTTTATGCCAAAAGAAGCCAGCAGAACACCAAGCAGCTCGACTAGTGACCCCATTCTTCCCATCACCTTCGTGGTTAGCGTAAGCTATGCGCTTATTTAGGTTTGAACCTCCTCCAAGATGTAGAAATCATAGCTCCCTTTCTTCTGTTTAGTACGCGCCTTCGAAGTGCGTACCGAGTCTTTCATTCATGGTTACAACCTAGGGTTTTGTAGCGGCATGCGGACCTTGGAAGGATGAAAGAAAAGGCAATAGTCGTCGGGAACTCCACTAAGAGACTTGAGGATGTAAAGGTATCGATGGTCTCGATCTTGAGATTGAAAAGGGCGAACTCTTCAACATGTTGAGACGTAATGGTGCAGGGAAAGCATGTGTGAAAGTCAAGTGGATTTGGACAGGTAACGAACATCTAGGCATAGTTCAAGACAAATACGATGGCAGAGACAACACTCTCTACGAGGAATACAATCCAGAGGTTCAAAAGAGAGTAGTAGATTTGCTATCACAGAACTTGCGTAGCACGCACCTCTGAAGTAAATAGACTCAGAGAGCTTGGATTGAGGACCTGAACCCCTATCATTAAAAGAAGAACAAAAACTGGCCATTCCGTCACTATTTCTTTAGATGCTCTGTAAATCAAGCTTCATCTCGTGAACTAAGCGTTTGGTGGGGCTGCCCGGATTTGAACCGGGGTCCTTCCCGCGCAAAGCGCAACGAGTCCCTGCACTTAGAGAGCCCAAGTCTCCAAGCCTAAACCAAGCTAGCCGACAGCCCCTTCTCCTTTCTAGAATGTCGCCTTTCTTTAAGAGTTTTGTTCCTATGTTTTCAGAAGCCCAGCAAATCCTAAACATAATAAACAGGCCCATTCAACGTTAGTCCTAAAGACGGAGCATCAGGTGTTCATTGAGGTCTGTAGACAGCAAATCAATTATCCAAAGGCCTATCTCTTACTGATTCGAAGCTTGAAGTCCGGTTAGAAGGATTTGGATTCCGCATTTGTTGCACTGTAAAGCTATCTTCTCAAGGCTTCCCTTGTTCATAACAGCTTCCAAAATCGAGTAGGCATCTTCGGTTTCATCATCTGGAGAGATCTCTATCCCGCACTTTGGGCATCTGATCTCTCCTCTTCCCTCAGCTTTCGTTAGATCTACAGTGTAGTATTTGGAGTCTTGCACTACCTGTTCCCAAGTTTAGCTTTTCACTAACGAATCTAAAACCTTTATGGAACATTCTTCTACATCGAGGCAGATCAGGATGGACAAAGGGGCAGGATACTTGGTGGAGAATCATTTTCATATGGTTGATCTAGTTAATGACCGAGGATTCTGACATGAAAGAACAATGAAAAGGGGGGCGGGACATCACCAAGGGGATTCTGTGTCGATGATTGATGGTGCTTGGGCCTGCCCTCAATTGTCTGCCTATTGTTTTCTCACTCTACATTGCAGGACCTTTGGGCAGATTAGGCACTCCTCTGGAAGAGGAGCATCTTTTGAAGCTGCGTTCAGGAAACCTGAGAAGTGGGCACATTTTGCTGGAGACTCGAATACGGTGGGATATTCCAGTGGCCTGATGCTGATTATCTCGAGATCTTTGGCGATTATGTCGATTTTGGATTGGCAGTGTGGACATGCATAGAACGTCTGCCTCTGCATCATTGCTGTATCAGTTAAGATCGTGGGTCTCTCGAATGTCTTGCCGCAGCCCTTGTAGGGGCATTTCAGTTTTTGAGCATGATTGAACATGTGGAGATTGGGAGAGTGCATGGTTCGTTCCCTTGTGATGTCGCTATAAGTATCGTTAATCTTGATATTTAATAAACGTTACTGTCCACTAGCACAACACACATACACATCACCCGAAAAACAGTAGAGACCTCAGCCGGGATTTGAGCCCGGGGCCTGCTGCTTACGAGCAACCAAGGATTGTGGCGAGGCTCTTACAGAGCATCAGACATTCTGTGAAGTGAGCTCGGAACTAAGCAGACGAACCATAACTGGCTATCCCGGGGCCTGATTCCTTCACTGGTTCGACAATAGACCGGTAGGGCGCGCAAAATGTTTTATATTGGCGTGCACTCGACTTGTGAATGCCTGGAGGCTTACCTAACGTGAATGAACTAAAGACTTGCAGCAGGTTCACCATCCAATCTCTGCTTTCAGCCAGGTTGTTGCTTTCGCCGCAGTTGGCTAAAGGCAGAGTTTACTTTATGAGCGACATGAGCGGTGTGATGAGTCTATACGCTATGGACGAAAATGGGAGCATACCTGAACCTCTACTGCCAGCAGGGCTTGCCCTGCAAAACCCACACTTGATGGCAGGCTATAGCTTCCACATTTTGCCCAAGCTCGGCAAAGCCCTCGTGATGATTGATGAGAATGGAAATGAGAATTACCAGCCGTGTTTTGTTCCCTTGGAAGGCGGTGTTCCTGAGCCGATCTTCGGAGACAAGTACAAGAACGAGCAACTAGCTTGCCACCATTGCGACGTGAAAACGAATATCGCTTATTTCTCCCGGGATGATAGGAAAACCCCAGACGTGGAGTGCTTGAAGGTTGATTTGGGCTCGCTTGAAGCCATTTCGCTGGGAACTAGCATCTATGGCAACTACTACAACGGCGCCAATGCAGAGTATTCTACCGTAATTCTTGAAGACAGCTATACTGCAGCAGACAACATTCTCTACATCTGGCAGAAAGGAATGACCGAACGACAACTGCTTTATGGGATTCCCATTGAAAAACGTGTAGAAGATCAGCAATACAAGCTGTCCGGCATAGGAACCTGCAGATTCACACCAGACGAGAAAGGCCTTCTTTTCCGTTCGAACATCTTCAGTGATGAGGGCAGCATAAGCTACTTCGCGCTCGACAATCCGTCAAACGTCACTGAAGTGCCTATTCAGGGACTCAGACACAAAGGGCACGGAGAGCTCGTGGATCTAAAGCTTGTCCATGCGGATCTTTTTCTGTTAGAATACAATATTGATGGTTGCTCTTGGCTGTACGAGTGCAAATACCGTGAAACTGGCGGCTTGAAAAAGTTGGAAGTGACACGCACGCTTTGTGGTCTCCCGCCGCTTGCAGAGGGAGTACTCATGGGATATGAGTTCGAACTATCAGAGAAGGCAAGCGAGTCCAAGATTGAATATGTCCTTTCTTTCGCAACAGCCAACAACCCAGCACAACTCTACCTCTACCCGATAGAAACACACGCGGAAACTCCGAAGGTGCTGTCCAATGAACGTGTCCTAGGCATTGACCCGAAGTTTCTTTCCAAAGGCGAAGACGCCACTTATACAAGCTCCGACGGGCTGAGGGTTTCGGCACGATTGTACATGCCCTCCGAGCATTTGGGCTTCAAAGGCTCTAGACCTCTTGTTCTGTATGTTCATGGAGGGCCACAAAGTCAGGAGAGACCTGATTTCACGTGGTTTTCCATGCCACTTGTTCAGTTCCTGACCTTGAATGGATTCGCAGTTTTCGTTCCCAATGTCAGAGGCAGCAGTGGGTACGGTTTGGAGTACATGAAGCGTGTTGATCATGATTGGGGCGGCAAGGATGTGCTTGACCATCTTGAAGGTTTGAAGATGCTGGAGAAGGATGCTCGCATCGACTCTTCTAGGCGAGCAGTGATAGGCCGTTCTTATGGTGGTTACATGACGTTGACGCTTGTATCTAGGCATCCTGAGTTGTGGAAGGCGGCCTGCGACATGTTTGGCCCATACGACTTGATTTCGTTCGTTCATAGGCTTCCAGAAACCTGGAAAACCTACTTCTATTTGGCACTTGGCCATCCCGACAGGGACAAAGGATTCCTGATGGAACGATCGCCGAAGACATACTTGAACAACGTCAAGTGTCCGATGCTGATTCTTCAGGGTAGAAATGATCCTCGAGTGCTTGAAGCTGAATCAAAAGAAGTGGCTGGGAACCTCAAGGCGAATGGGGTAGAGACGGAGTTTCATGTCTTCGAGGATGAGGGACACGATGTCATCAAGTTCAAGAATAAGGTAGTCTGCTACACGAAGATCGTTGAGTTCTTCAAGAAGCATCTCAACCCGTAAACAGCATCCTCGCACGGTGCATAGAGGCAATAGGGCATATGCGTGAATAGAAGGCGACAGCATCACAGAAGAGCTCAAGACTGCCCTAGGCGGTGGCTTACCTAGACCCTTCAATCAAAAGAGGGATAAGAGGAGCCTCGGCCGGGCTTTGAACCCGGGGCCTGCTGCTTACGAGGCAGCCGCTCTACCGAGCTGAGCTACCGAGGCGCATTATTCTCTTCTCACCAAATCACCTATTTAAGTAGACAGAAACCTACACTCAAGAACCAGCTGCGAAGGTCACCTGCCTGTAGACCATAATTGCCTTGAGTGCATCTAATCGTAATCAAGGCCTTCTGCTCCAAAACCTTCTTATCGACACACATCGGTAAGCTCAAGCATTATCAACCAAGATCAAACGAACAGGACAATCGGGAAAGAATACTTGACCGGGAAGAGCATAATGAAACGGAATGCGAAGCTGGGCGAACGAAGAATAATAGAAATCATACAGAGCCGATTGACTGCTATGGAAGGAATGCCGATACCTTTCGGCGATGACGTCTCAGCATACGACATTGGAAAAGGCGATCTTGCTATCCTAAAGACGGACATGCTCGTAGACAAGACTGACGTACCGAAAGGCATGACCCTCAAACAGGCTGCGCGCAAAGCCGTTGTCATGAATGTAAGCGACTTTGCAGCGAAAGGCGTGAAACCTTTGGCGATTCTGGTTTCTCTTGGGTTGCCAAGTAAAATGACCAGTGAGGATATTGAAGAAATCGGAGATGGATTGAACTCAGGAGCAAGAGAGTATGGCGCTTACGTCGTCGGCGGCGACACTGGCGAAGCATCAGACATCGTGATCACACTGTCAGTCTTTGGAACAGCAAAGAAGAAGGATTTGATGCTGCGCAGTGGCGCGAGACCAGGAGATCGTGTGGCTATCACAGGCTTCTTTGGCAAACCTGCAGCAGGCTTAAGGATCCTTCTACAGGATGTTGGCACACCTGAGAGCATTCGCAAGGTTCTTGTAGAGTCAGTTCTGATGCCGAACGCACGCTTGAAGGAAGGACTAGCCCTAAGCCAAACCAAAGCAGTGACGTCATCCATTGACTCAAGTGACGGGCTAGCTTGGAGCCTTCACGAGATTGCAGTAGCAAGCAAGGTGGGGTTCTTGATCAATAGGTCACCAATAGCCAAAGAAGTGAAAAGATTCGCCGAGAACAACAAGCTTGACCCTTTGGAACTGACACTGCATGGTGGAGAAGAATACGAGCTTGTCGTCACAGTAAAACCGAAGCTTTGGTCCAGAGCGGCGGAAGCTGTAAGGCGCACTGGCGGAGAACTCCTGCAGATCGGGAAGGTTACTTCTGAGAAGAGCATCCTTTTGGAGATGAATGGAAAGAAGCGCGCTATTGAGCCTCGAGGCTACGAGCATTTCAGAAGCTAGGCAAGTCTTCAATAATCCGTCTTTGCCATAAGGCAAGAATGGTCGACACAATTTAGTTGCCAGCTCTATGCAGCCTTATCGTTTCAAGCTTTCTTTGAGTACCAAGTGAAGTGCAGCCACACGCGGTTGTGGTCAGACACGTAGTCAAGCGAGATCCACCATTCCACGTTAGCTTCTCCGTCTGTTGACCGAAAACTTATATGAGAGAGGATTTGCTCCATTTCTAATCTCGTATCGCGATTTGGAAATCTGGGCGGAAGCCTAAGTCTACGTATCATGCCACTTTGATCATGCGTTTTCTTTCGATAACCGTAACAGATCATGCCCTGCTTAGTCGTGGTATCTTAACACTGGAAGAAGCTCTACTGATTCCTTCCGGCAACCTTGCAACGCCAACTTCGCCGTAGCACGCTTCACGTCAACAACTTGCTTTTCAGTCTCATCATAAACAACAGGCACGGCACACCCGGAACCAACTTCGATCTTCGTTTCTGAAACAAGCTCCAACTCGACAGGATCCGGGTCAGGGAATTCTGCTCGGCACTTGTTCTTCGGCATTCCAAGCTGATCGCAGTTCTCATAGGCAGAATGATATAGAAGACTGAAGCCTTGTTGATTCGGAATACTGACTAGCAGTTCACTTTTTGATCCAGAACGTAATTCAGGATCGTTATGCACGAAGCTGCTAGATAGGGCTGCTTGCCGAGACTTATCTTCTCGCCATAACGCAGGGCAAAGTTTTCAACGATCTTCGGCAAGCCTATATGGTCACCTAGCACAAACACCGGGTTCTCACCCATCTCCACGTCAGCTATGTTCCTGCCATTTTCCTCTAACACGTAGATCGAACCTTCCTTGACCTCGGTTTTCAATAGTGCTTCGAAACTTGTCTTGTCCACGGTTATGCCTGGATGCAGTTTCCTAGAAATGACATTAACGAGAATCTGCTTCCACGTTTCCTGGTCGGTACGCACATCATAGAGTGTGCCGCCTTCAATCGTTATGTGCAGAGGCGGATTCGGTGGGCCACTTAATATCGCATGGAAAGCAACGTTCCTGCGAATCCCATGCGAAAGAAAAAGACTGGCCACGATACACTCATGCACTACGTCTAGTCGACCGGCATCACGTAGACAATCGATTCTTGAATCGGTGCGACCTTTGCGTGAATACAGAATGAATTGACGCGTTAGTATTCATCCTCCATTAATGCAATGGAATCGGAGTTGCCAGATGAACCTGGGGGCGGATTGCTATTTGTCCAAGCCGTTTTCCTCAATCTCTTAGCAGAGTATAGGAGTTCATCAGGTTCCTCAAAGCTCTCTTTGTTCAAGCAAGCTCACCTATCGGTACATCTCCAAAAGCCAATCACACACAGGATTCATCATACCTTTCAGCTCTTCTTTCAACCACACACTTGATGGAGCCTCGGGCGGGATTTGAACCCGCGACCTACAGCTTACAAGGCTGTTGCTCTAGCCGCTGAGCTATCGAGGCACAGTCTTTTTCTTGAATAGAGCCCAAATTTAAAAGGTTTAGGTCAATGAATCCTTGACCAATCAGGTCAATCTTCTAATTGGCGTCATCCTTTCCATTGACCTCCAATGCCTTTTCAACATAGTCTAGACTTTGCCTGTGCTATAGAAACTTTGCTTTTCCAGTTTCAGGATCGATACTTAGCGCGTTATAGAGCCTACTGGTATTGTATTATGTCATTGTGTCAGTGCACGAGCGGGAACGTTCATTCTATGCTCGGTACTGAGTAAGCTTATCTGACAAGAGAGACAATACTGCAGAATGGATATGTACGAGCATCCTCTATATTACGAGATTGCATTCAGCTTCTTTGATGTGAAAAAGCAAGTTGATACCTTCGAGCTAATAATCAAGGAATTCAGCAAGACAAAGGTAAAACGTTTTCTTGATATTGCTTGTGGACCAAGCTTGCAGTTGAGAGAGACTGCAAAGAGAGGATATAAAGCAGTTGGGTTAGACTTAGCTCCTCAAATGCTGAGATACCTGTCTGAGAAAGCAAAGGAAGAAGGCCTCAGAATCGAGACTGTACAGGCGGACATGTCCAAC
>CAZDNV010000022.1:0-21577 GCA_964506875.1 uncultured Candidatus Bathyarchaeia archaeon | reverse complement strand
GCCAAGGCTCTCGCCTTGCGCCCTTGCGGACGCTGCAATTCTACGCGTGGGCGGAGTTTCCTCAAGCCTCTCGTCTGAGGCTCGAAAGCCACACACCAACTCGCCAGCCCAAGAAACCAATTCACGGTGCTACGCAATAAGAATTTTGGAAACATTATTCCGTAAGCATGAGAAATATAGAAGAGATCCATGTGACTAAACGTGCAATCCTGCTGACTGGGACACCGTGTGTAGGCAAAACCTCAGTTGCCCGCCTACTCGTCAAGAAGCTTGACGCCTCATACGTCAATCTCACGGAGCTGGCCACTAGCGAAAACCTTGTGCTTGGCAAAGACACGGAAAGAAAAAGCTTGATCGTAGACGAGAACCGAATGAAAAAGAGAATAAGCCAAATCATCGAAGCTTGCCCTGCCGAAGACATTGTGATTGACGGGCACTATGCTGTCAGCGTGGTCCCCAAAGACTCTGCATCTTTTGTCTTCGTTTTAAGGCGCGATCCAGTTGAGCTGCGCAAGCTCATGGAGCAATCAGGGTTCTCTAACCGGAAGTTGTGGGAGAACCTGGCTTCTGAAATACTTGACGTTTGTCTTGTTGAGGCCTTAGGCGCTTATGGAAAAGACAAAATCTGCGAGCTTGATGTTTCATGGAAAACCGTTGAGGAATGCGTCAGCCTTATTCTGGAAGCTTTGAATGATTCTAAGAAATGCCGGGTCGGCGTTGTAGACTGGTTAGGCAAGCTGGAAAATGAAGGTCGACTCGCCGAATTTCTCAAAATCTGAAACCTATCTTAGGCTTGTAGCCATCTTCTGTTTAGGTATGAGCGTGACTTTCCTTCGATTAGCATAAGACTTTGCGTGATCACTAAACTTTTCGCCAACAATAATAGGGCTTGACAGGTGCACGTCTTCAGAAGCCTTGTCAATGTTTATGACCAGATTCACACCGATTGTTCTGTTCCAATCTTTTATCCAGACACCATGCTCCCCCTGCCCCTTCTGCACTATGAGGTCAAACTCTCTGGATATGCCGCTGAAGCCTTCCAATATGGTCTTCTCATGTTCCACCTTGAAACCTTCCTTCTTGAAAAACCGAATCGCCGACTGTACAAGATCCTGCGAAGGCGGCTTAGTTTTTATCTTCTCCTTAATACTCATTAAGCATCCTCTTACGTCAAGTATTATCTAGTTGAAGCGTGAAAAGGCTTTCGGAAAGCACAATGACCTCAACCCTCGTAGTTGCGTGTCGCAGATGCGCAGGGCTGCTGCTAGCCAAGGCTGACCAAAAAACGAGAACATGCCCCTACTGCGGCCACCTAATCATAGTCAGCAAGGCTAAGCAAGTTGCCTCAGCCGAGAACGCCTTCAAAGCCTCAGAAATCCTGAGAGAACTGAAGGCGCGCGCAATGTCACACAACAAGACGATTCCTAGGCTCCAACGCTGATCGTAAGATAGGCCATCAACGCGATACCCAGAAGAATAGCAAGAAGCTGCATAATCGACTCGCGAGCATGAGACTTCTTGTGAAGCTCAGGCATCAGATCCGTTGCAGCGATGTAGATGAAGCCACCAGCCGCAAAAGGCAACAGAAACACGTAGTTGCTCCTAAGAAAGACTACATAGTAGGTCACGACCGCGCCTAGAATCGCAGTCAGTGCTGAAACAAAATTGTAGGTTAATGCTTTCTTCTTGCCAAAACCACCATAGATCAAGACACCGAAGTCGCCAATCTCCTGTGGAATCTCATGGAATATGACAGCCAAAGTCGTAGTGACACCCAATTCAAAACGAGTAACGAACGTAGCAGCAATTATCATCCCATCAATGAAATTGTGAACTGCATCACCAATCAGGCTAGTGTAAGCGAACGCGTGAACCAGACACTCTTCCTCATGACAATGCCGCCAATGCAGGAACTTCTCTATCCCGAAGAAAATCATGATCCCAAAAACCACGTAGTAGACGGCTACGCTTGGCTGCAGCTCTTTCATCGCTTCGGGCAACAGATTTATCAGTCCTCCCGCCAAGAGGGTACCAGAAGCAAAGCCTACGAAGCCTGTGACTATTCGCTTCAGCCACTTTTCGCCCAGGCCCACAAAAACCGCGCCAACGAAAGAAATCAGACTGACCACAGTAACTGAGGCTAAAATGGCAACTAACTGATCCATGATCCCTTTTGTTCAACCTTCCGCATTTATTAGAATATCGGTCACTATGAAAACTCCATTCGTTCAAGCATCTGGCAGGTTCTGCACTTCATCTCAGAAGTCGGTTCACCGCATATCGTGCATTCAAGCAGTTCCTCTTTTCTTTCAATCCCTGCCAATGCGGGCCTGATTCGCTCTATAGAGTTGAAGATCGTGAACTTTGTTCCCATGTGCTTCTCTTCCATCCTGTTAAGCATGAGGCGAACGTCGTTTCTCAAGGCATCAGAAGCATAAGGACACGGCCTACTCTGAAATCTTATCCCTTTGACATAGGCATAGAATGCCGTTTCCTTCTCAGGAACCAAGCAAAAAGGCTTTATCCTCTTAACCAGCTTTGGATGAACTTCGTCCGTGACTGGCTTCTCCCTTGACAACCGAGTGACGCCGCCATTAAATATGTTCAAGAGAATCGTTTGCGTTTCATCATCAAGCGTGTGGGCAGTCGCAAGCTTGTCAGCCTCGGCTTCTCTTGCCGCCAGATTCAAAGCTTTCCTGCGTAGGACGCCACAATAGGCGCAGGCCGTCACGCCTTCTTCGCCTTTCATAGGCTGAAGCTTCACGATCTCGTCGAGTGAATGACCGAAGAGCTCCTTGAAGGAGACAATATGATGTTCGATATCGAGTTTCTTGCAGTTTTCAATCGCTATTTCTAGCGCTTCATCTCGGTATCCCTTAATACCCTCATCCACCGTTACTGCGACCAAAGAAGACTTGGGCCGCCGCCTTTCCATCTTGGTCAAGACATGCAGCAAGCTAACGCTATCTTTTCCCCCAGAAACAGCCACTGCAATCTTATCGTCAAACTTCAGCATCTTGTACTTTGCAGCAGTCGCCCTCACCTTCGCCTCAACAGACAGCATAAAGCATCTTCTGCAAAGCCTCTCCCCCGAATATGGCCTGAAGTAGACGGCTTCTTTCTTTCCGCAAATATCGCAGAGAGAACGGTGTTGAGTCATGTGACTATCACTTCAATGTGCTAGTTCGGCAAAATCATTAGAACGAACCCAATACAATAGTCTTTTGAGAGACCGCGTAAAGCAGTTCATATCTAATAGTGGCTTTTAGTACTTCGCCTTAGGGCGGGCTCGACAGATTGATCGATTACTGTGCTTAGTCGCTTTCATCATCTTCGTGAGAAAGTGAAATGCTGTGAGAAGGCAAGAGAAAGAAGCTGGGGGTTGTACTACGGTGAGGCTGAGGAGGACTGTAGTGAGTTTTCTGTAATTGGGTAGAAAATGAGTTGTTGGTCTTCGAGTATCTTCTGAATGTTGTCTACGGCAACGTATACGTCGTGTTCCTTCTTGGCGCCTACGCACACGAGTTTTCCAGCTGAGAAGATGAGGAACACAACTTTAGGTTCATCCATCCTGTAGACTGCGCCTGGGAACTGCTCAGGCTCATACATGACTCTCTTAAGCTTGTAGACGACACTCTCCAAGTCGATTTCCCCGCCCAATACTACCGAAGCGACAATGTTCTGAATAGTGATGGCAGGTTTGTTCTTTATGGATATCCCATGATTCCGCAACTCTTTTGTTACTTTGTTCACGGCCTGTATCGCTTCTTTCTCGGATTTTGCTCCAGTGCACACCATTTTGCCTGTCTCGAAAATCAGAGTAGCAGTCTTGGGTTTCTTCAGCCGGAATACGAGCCCGGGGAAGACACGTGGGCTATATTCGGCGTGGGGGAACTTTTCGACTATAAGCTTCAGATTGATGGTTTGGTTAAGAGCCGCTGAGGCCACAATGTTTTGAATAGTTATCAACGGTTTTTTCTTGACCATTTTTCATCCCGAATCATATTAGCATGAGGAAGACCACATAACGTGGACCTTATTGAGACAAATACTGTTCTGATGCTACAATCGATATTAAGCCTTGCTGTCGGGACGTTAGCGAATCGGAAAGCGGAGAAGTGCAACTAGGCCACTTAGGGAGATCAGCTTTGCCCCAGCTTCATGCTCCGTGCTGACAACGTATATTCTGCCACCCTTTTGCTCCGTCTCTTTCATAGCTATCTCTACGAGCAAGCGCTTTTCGTCTGAAGATTCGCGGAGCATCGAATCAGCCAAGATAAGTCGCTCAACAGCACCCATCTTCACTGCTTTTTCAACGTCATCCAACCCGTAAGCGATGGTTGATTCGCCCTTGCCCAGCTTCTCCAGGACTTCCTCTATGACTTTTGTTTCTTCAGCAACTCTCAGACGCTTCATAGCTTTCAGCAGGACACCAGACCTTAGAGCCTCATATATTCCAGCAACGCCACCGTTGTTAACACTCTTAACGTCCAGAACTGACTTGGCAACATCGCCTACCTCGTTTTCAAGGAACCTCGCAAAGTCATTCTTGACGAATCCTGCACCGATCAGCACGATCGGGCAGTGTCCGCTCGACCACACTTGCCTCAAACTCTTCAATACCCTTCTGAAATATTCGCTTTTGGCGGTTTCTCTCTTGTCTCCTTCAAGCTTTCCGGGCAGCTTGACCCTTTCTTCTATCCTCTCTTCGATGCCATACTGAGCAGTAGTGGCTATCGCGTAGCCCTCATCATCTATGGAAACAACTATCAGCGGCTTTTCAGAAGCCCTACTCGCTCTCTGCAACCTATCAAGATGATGCTTAGCCCATTCATTCTTCACAACCGTGATCGGCGTGTTCAACGTAACGCTAAGAGTATGATGTGCACCGGTCGGCACAGTCTCTGGCGCATCGCAGATGGTTCCATGAATTCTCAGTCTACCCAGAAGCTTGTCCCAGCCAACTGTTTCAACCTTCACACCCAAGAACAGCGAAACTCGCTCATCACGTCCAGGCCTTTCATATTTCCCATCAGGCTTCATTTCTCGCGTCGTACGTGCATAGACCTCATCATTCCTATAGACAACGTTGTATAAGTGCCAAAGGTCGTCAGCTGATTCAGGAACGACCTTCACGAAACCCTTCCTTAAGTTAGTCTCCAAGATTCTCAGCGTTTCCAACCTCTTCAATATATCCAATCTTTACTAGCAGTCTCAGCTATTAAAAAGCAAACTCTGCTGATTGCCGACTTCTCGCTACTATTGCGGGACCATAAGAAGTCAGCCGGCTTATGACTGGCAATCCTAGTGTACGGACTCCGTCCTTCCGCAATCAGCTTTCATTGACCTTAAATCGTTAAAAGCATGGTTCTGTTTCATTATCCAATGCTAAGGGCTGAGAGCAATGAAAATCGTCTTTTGGCTTCTGGATATCAATTACAAGGTCAAGGATGATGGCACTGAAGTCTGGCTTTGGGGTATCGACGACCACGGAAAAAGAGTGCTCATCATCGACAGAAACTTCGCACCCTATTTCTATGCAGTGATTGAAGAGAGCTCAGACCCAGCGAAGGTCGTTCAAGAGATCAGGAACAAGCAATATCCTTTCATATCCAAGCTTGAAATTGCTGAACGCAAACTCTTTGGAAAACCTGTTAGGACTGTGAGGATTAACTGCCAAGATCCTGAGGGTCTGCCCAAGTATGCAAAAGCACTTCGAGAACTCGAAGGAGTATCAGACTGCTTCGAAGACGATATTCGGTTTTCCATGCGCTACCTAATCGACAATAACACAGTTCCCTGTGGTTGGCATGAGATAGACGTAGCTGAAGAGAAAACCAACATGATTGTGCAAGTCGACAGCGTCTACGCAGCAAGATCGTCGCCAATAGCACTTGAAAGCGTGGAAGTGCCACGGCTGAAGATACTGGGCTTCTCAATTATCCGCTATGGCAGAGAAGGTTCACCGAAAGCAGACAGAAATCCTGTAGTATTGATTTCTGCTGCAACCGACCATGGCGAAGAGAAACAGTTTTGGGCAAGTGAAGACAGAAATGACAAACCAGTCTTGGAAGAGTTCGTGGCCTATGTCCGACTTTTCAACCCGGACATAATCGTAGGATATGGTTCCAACGCGCAAGATTGGCCATATCTTAAGGAGAGATGCGCCAAACTGGGCTTGCACTTGCTCGTTGACAGAACGGACACCGAGCCACACCAAAGCATTTATGGTCACTTTTCAGTGACCGGAAGAATCAACCTAGATCTCTCGGATTATGTAGGGGACTTTCCAGACGTAAAGGTCGCAACCTTAGCCAACTTAGCAGATCATTTGGGCATAATGAAGACTGAAGATCGCACGTTGATCGAGGAAATGGACTTTGCAGAGTATTGGGATGCCAAAGACAAACGCGGGCTCCTTGGGAAGTTCTCCATGGATAATGCTCATTGTATTATTGGAGTTACTGACGCTGTCCTTGACTTCGCCATGCAGCTGTCCAATCTCGTGAGTCTGCCCCTCGATCAAGTTGGCGCAGCTGCAGCAGGATTCCGAGTAGAATGGTTCATAATCAAGACTACTCATATGCTCGGCGAACTCGTGCCCAGACGTATGGAGCAGGCTTACAGGCCATATGCAGGCGCAGTTGTGCTTTCGCCGAAGCCAGGACTTCACGAAAACGTTGCAGATCTGGACTTCAAATCCATGTACCCTAACCTAATGATAGCATACAATCTGTCGCCTGACACATATGTCTCAGCTGAGAAACCGGAGCCTCCAGGCGGCACCTATGAGACCCCAGAGGTCAATTTCAGATTCAGGAAAAAGCCCGCAGGCTTCTATAAGGAGTTGCTGTTGCGTCTCATCAAGACGCGAGATGAAATCCGCTCAAGAATGAAGCCTTCTCCTCCAAATAGCATGGAGTATCGCGTTTTGAATGCCCGCCAGAAAGCCGTGAAAGTGATAACTAACGCAGCCTATGGGTATGCTGGTTGGACAGGGGCAAGATGGTACATTAAGCCGGTGGCCGAAGCTGCAGCAGCTTGGGGAAGATACACGATATTGACTGCGATTAAGATGGCTGAAGAAAAGGGGTTGAAGGTGGTGTACGGGGACACGGACAGCATATTTGTGGAGTACGAACGCGACAAGGTTGAGGAGCTTTCAAAGGAGATTCAAGGGACGCTTGGGCTAGAGATCGAGCCTGACAAGATCTATGTAAGAATATTCTTCACTGAAGCCAAGAAGCGTTATGCCGGCCTGCTTTCAGACGGGAGGCTTGACATCGTTGGTCTCGAGGTCATGCGGGGAGATTGGGCTGACGTTGCAAAGAACGTTCAGGAAAAGGTTCTAGAGATAATTCTTAAGGAACAGTCGCCGAAGAAGGCAGTTGTATATGTGCAAGAATTCATATTCGGGCTTAGGCAGAAACGCGTGCCTTATCGAGACTTGATCATCTGGAAAACGCTGACCAAGCCCGCTGAGGAATATGAGATCAAGGCTTCACACGTTGAAGCAGCCAAAATGCTGAGAGCGATGGGCTGGAAGCTGACAGTTGGAGACAAAGTGGGTTACGTGGTTGTAAGCGGCTCAGGCAGGTTATACGAAAGAGTCAAGCCGTACATGCTCGCTTCATGTGACGAAGTCGACATAGAGTACTACGTCGTTAAGCAGGTTATTCCTGCTGCGGTTCGAATTCTTGGGAGTTTCGGCGTAACTGAAGAGCAGCTTTTGGTTCCTGAAAAAACGGGAAAGGATACGAGAAAGCTTACGGATTTCTTCGGAAGCTAACCTTCCATGATTTCTGAGAATGTCATCAGTTGAACAGTCAATGCTGGCTTAACTGCCTCTGATACTCGAGAAGCAATGATTTTCTTTATGTTCTTCTCGCTTGCCACGTCGACGATTCTCTGAGTAATGATGCCATCGAAAACAATCGCGTCTACACCCTCTATTTCTCGAAGCTTCTCAGCTAACTGGCTTACCGGCATTCGTTCGATCTGCTCTAGTTTGTCGTTGAGCAGAACCGCCTCTAGTGTGCCTTCCAGCGTTTTTGTGGTTTCAACGATTTCTTTTGGAACTTCGACTTTCTGCTTTTCTCTCTTTGGTTTGAAGAGATCTTCGATTGCAACCTTTGCTTCTAGGGCGTCAAAGATCTCCTTGCAGTTTAGCTCTTCGACTTCTTTGCCTCTTGGGGCCCTGCCAACATATTTTGCGTTTGTGACTTGCAGAAGTTCTTTCAGAATCAGGTCGCCGCCTCGGTCCCCGTCAAGAAGTGCCGTTGCTTCCTTTTCTTTGCATAGTTGCTTGATTGCTTCTGGGACTTTCGCCCCTTCCAATGCCACGGTGTTCAGCAAACCGCATCGCATCAAGTTTATTACGTCTGCCCTTCCTTCAACAATGATTATTTCCTTTGAGCTTTCAAGTTCAGGTCCAGCAGGCAACTCCTCTGTCCCATATTTCTCAACCTTGCCCGCCTTAAGCGTCTCTGAAACCTCTTTGAAGACTTCGTCGACTGAAGGCAGGGATTCAATCGTCCATTTGTGGAGGATTTCCTTAGCCCTGTCGATTATCACTTTTCTTCGGGCTTCTCTGACATCCTCAATCTTTTCAAGCGTCACCTTCGCGGCGCATGGGCCAACTCTGTTTATGCTTTCGATACTTGCCGCGATAAGAGCGGTTGATACCCGATCTAAGCTTGTTGGAATCGTTATTGTGCCTGTTGTCCTGTCATTTTTGGAATGCAGTTCTATCTCTATTCTCCCAATTCTTCCTGACTTCTGCAGATCCCTCAAGTCGAGCTCCGGCCCGAACAGACCCTCTGTCTGCCCGAAAACAGCTCCTATGACATCCGGTTTCTCAACCACTCCTTCGATATCGAATTTGGCTTGAATAACATACTTTATGGTAAACGCTTGTGATGAACCCGTAAACGTGCGCCTCCAATGATACGGTTGATGGTTAGCGTGAATCACGTGACAGAGAATCTTACTCTCAGATCACGAGACTGTATCTTTCCGCTTACTATATATTACATTTATGAAGTACGGCTCCTACTCTTTAAGCTTTCTTAAGCTAACTCTCGGTTTCTATTTTGGTTTCGCGCACATTTTTATTAGCTTCAGTTCAACTAATCATAAGATCATGTCTGGCAAAGAAAACGTGGACATTGCCCGCAAAGTCATAGCAGAATGTCTTGATGTGAAAAAAGGCGAAAACGTCTGGATACAGAGCTGGGATCATGCTGCTGACTTGGCTTCTGAAATAGCCCTCGCATGCCAAAAGAAAGGCGCCTATCCCCTCATCACACTAAACACAGAGGACCACTGGACCCGCTCGCTACAGGAAATCCCAAGGAGCACACTTGAGGCGCTTCCTGCTCACTGTGCTGCCGCATTGCGACAGACAGACGCATTCATCTTCATGATAGGCCCCCGAAATCCGGTGGATTGGAGCAAGATCCCGACCGAAAAGCAGGAATTGGCAAACATATGGTTTCTTGAGTCAAATAAGTACTTGGATTCATGGCGTAGGATTGCTCAAGAACGTCGCGTGCGCATGCTTGGAATCGAACACTGCTTGGTTACTCCGAAGAGAGCAGAATCTTTTGGCTTGGGATACGCCGAATGGAGAGAAGTCATGCTTGCTGGCTGCTTGGTTGACCAAAGAGAAATCGCGGACCGAGCTAATCTATTGGCTCAGACCATCAGGAAAGCAGGGAAAGTGAGGATTCAAACACCCTCAGGTACGAGCATCGAGTTCAAATTAAATAAAAGAGAGCCAATAGTCGGCGACAGCATTGTAACCATAGATGATGCAAGAAAAGGCGCCGTGAAATTCCTGCCTTCAGGCTTCGTTGAAGTCGCTGCTGGCGAGGACACTGCAGAGGGCACGGTTGTTTACGACGCTCCTATTCTTGTTAGAGGAAAAAGGAGTGTTCAAGGGCTGACCCTTCGGTTCAATGACGGCAAGATTGTGGGATATTCTGCACGGAGTGGAGTTGAGGCTTTTCAGGACTACATGCGCAGCGGTCAAGGTGATCTCGATAGGTTCAGCTTTTTTGGGTTAGGTTTGAATCCAGGCCTGAAACATGGCTTCACTCAGGATGATAAAGTGTTAGGCGGATTGACGATAGGGATTGGCGGTAATGAGGATAAGGGAGGCAAGAATCAAACGATTGGTAATCGTCATTGGTGGGCATCCATGACCGAAGCCACGCTGGAGATTGACGAGCGTATGATAGTGTTTAAGGATGGCAAGCTGCTAGTATGATGCCCAGTTGACAGGCGTCAGATTCAATCTTCAGAGGGTGATAGTGTTCTTCTGATTGCCTGCCTTCTTTTCAAGTGTTTCCACGTAGGCTGCCAAGCTTTCAACGTCTTTGATTTCTCTGCCCACTAAACCGAGAAGCTTACACCAGAATGTGGTGTTAGGAATAATCTTTGCACTCTCTAAATGACGTTTCAGTCGCCCTGTCCATTCTCTTCCTCGTCTGTCAAAATCTAGTAGCAGAATGACCTCCTTGGGTCTCTGGTTTTCAAGCTCTGAAACCAAGTCTAGCAGAGTTTTGCCCCCGCTTTTTGCCGCGGTTATTGGTCCGTCAACATTCAGAGTCCTCAGTGCTCTAATGTCTTTTTGGCCTTCCACTATTGTGGGTGTGCCTTTAGAGGATTCTTCAGCCAACCATCCTAGAACCTGCTGAAGCCTTTCCTCTTTCTTCTTGAGGTGCGTTGACAATGCTTTCACCTTGTTATCCTGGCATTTCTTACGACGTCCAGGCATTCTCCTGCTTCTTTGTTGTTGGTGAAATACTTTCTGACTGGTTCAAGAATGGCAGCTAGCTCTTCTGCCACTGCATTCTTCAGGTCTTGTGGATGCAGCTTTCCTTCTGCATAAATGTTGGCTAGTTCCTGGAAATTCTGGGCCTCCGTTTTGCCACCGTATTTGACAGGTCTATTGACGGTGAACGTGCTTTTCTCTCGGAATATTATGTACTTGCAGATCTCTAGAATGGGGTTGTACTCCACAGTTTTCTCGGGACAGAAGGCCTTCGCTACTTTCTGCTTGATCTCTTCGGGTGAGTCATAGATGAAAATGCAAGTTTCAGGTTTGCTTTTTGACATTTTTATTGACGAGAGGATCTCTCTTTCCTTTTCCTTGGGAATAGGCCATACTGGCGGCTTTGTTAATCCTTGAAGATAAGTGTGGTGGACACATACTGGTTTCCAGAACCCTATTTTCTCACCTATTTCTCGTGCAACTATGTTGGCCTTGCGCTGGTCGATGCCCAGTTGGCATATTTTGACTTTCATGTGGAATATGTCTGCTACCTGCATGGGTGTGTATAGGAAGTCTGACACGTGTTTTGCTTCCGTTTCTTTTCTTCCAGCGATTTCCAGCGTTCGTGTCACTCTGGCTATCGAAAGGTTCTTTGCAACTGTGACCGTTTTTGACCAATAATCCAAGTCGTCATAGAGCTGGTCTGAATAGACAAACTCAACCTTGTCTGGCGGTATGCCTAGGGCTATCCATGAATGCTTGAATAGATCAGCTGCCTTTCTTATTAGCTTGAGGTCCCCTCCTAGCTTGTTGTTCAGCCAAGCGTGCCACGTTGAAAGATAGGCTTTGAAGTGGACTCCTGCCTCAATGAGGTCCATCATCTTGTAGGCACATATGTTTCCCGTGCCTAAGTGAACCAAGCCTGATGGTTCCCAGCCATCATAAGCTATTGGATGCTCTTCCATCTCTAGGAGGTTTCTCAGATCTTCGAGTGTTACAACTTCCTCCGTGGGCGGTCGGCAAATCAGATCCAGCTTTGTTTCAGTATCCAAGCTCTTTCCCCCATTTCCCAAGCTTGCTTCTAGGGTTTTATGCAGATGAGCAACTTAAGAGTTGTTTCGCGGGCCTTTGTTTCCCAACGTAACCTAACACTTAACTTCACTGTGGAGTCTACGCTCTTCTAGGTTAAGCTCTCTCTGGCGTGGGATTTTGGGCCCGCGCCCACTGTGTCCCATGCTTGGGTAAACCCGCCATCACAAGCACGGCAAGCTGTGAAGCTTGTCTCTTCCGTTGGGTCCGTCTGCATGGATTTCTCAGCGGGATTAGAAGGCTCGAAAGGTCATCGCCCAGCAGAGATTAATGCTCACAAGAAAGTTAAACGTTGCTATCTCCTTCTAGGATTGCAGACCCCAATATGCTGTTGCTCCGAAATAACATTGACATGGCTCTTCAGTTTCCGTTGTAGGTAAATCCAAACTCCGCAATTTGAAGATGGCGACATCTAGCACACACTCTGGCTTTGTGAGAAAGGCTAGATGTCCACCTGTAGGAGTCGATGCCATTGGTGAACCGAGAATGCGAGTCTGCAGCTCAAGAAATGTTTATGCATGCGCGACAGCAAAATTATGGGAGCATAGGATAACTCCCCCCTGGAAGGATGTTTATTTATATAGGCAGCTTTAAATCTGGATCTGAATCATAATCTGGAAGGCTGATAATGTTGCGTCCACTGGAAAAGGTATACTGGCTTAGGCTAGGTTTGGGCATTGTTGCCGCGCTCGTATGCACCGGCTACGTAGTGTTGCTGGTTGGCCCATCAAGAATGGCCAGCACTTGGGACACGACTATCCTCTTCAATGGGGCGTCACTAGCAATCATCGTGTATTTGCTCTCATACTATGGTCTCATAAAGACCAGATACTCTACCGGAGTTCAAAAGCCTCAGAAACTTGTGACAACAGGAATAGGCATTTATGTGCTTTCATGGATAGTTTTCTGGGTTCTATTGTACACGCTAATAGCTGGTTAAGTGCCTATGATGTTTTAGTCTTCTTCCGCTCTTAGGAAGTTTTCCATGGTTGCTTGGCCCTGGTCAGACTTGTTGGTCTCTGGTTTCGCCTTCTCAGCATCAGGTGGGGTTGGCAAGCTTGCGGAGTCAAGTCGGCTGAATACGCGCATGCAGTCTGTCCACGCTGAGAAGTATCCGCGATCGAAATCCCCGTGAAGCTTGTTTCCTACGTGCTCCTGGAACTCTCGCCTATAACCATGCAACGCTGCCTTATCGCTCAGATCCAGCTTGGGGAAAAAAGCATAAGTGTCGCCGTTTGCTTTGCGCAGAATAACCATGCCATACAGCGCCCTGAAATAGCCTCTGTTCCACTCTGTTTTCTGCATCTTCTGCTTGATTCTGTCTAGTTCGCGTTCTGCCTCAGTGAACTGCCTCGCTGCCAAAAGCTGAAAATATCGCGTAACCAGAACTGAAGGAATAGGCATCCTTAACGACCACGAGGTTTCGTCTTATCTTCCTCGGAAGCATCCTCTATTCCGTTCCCTGTTATTTTAAATATTTCCTCCCCTTCAGGCAAATACGGGCTTGAAACCAAGCGAGCTATGCGTATAGGACCATGTGCAGCTCTTCTCAAGTAGAGGCGCGTATGACTAGTGTGGCCGACGATGTGTCCACCGATGGGATGCACTGCATCGCCGAAGAAAACATCAGGCTTGGCCATAACCTGATTTGTGACAACAGCCACAGCGTTAAAGGCCCTCGCCAAACCGATAAGCCTGTGCATATGCTTGTTCAGCTTCTGCTGTCTAGGAGCCAGCATCTCCCGCCCAATATACTCACTTCTGAAGTGTGCAGTTAAGGAATCAACAATAATCAGTTTGACGTTGTTTGCCTTGATCACTTCATCAGCATTGTCAAGCAGGAACATCTGATGATCAGACGTATAGGCTTCTGCATAGATGATGTTCTTAACCACCTGCTCGGGATCAAGTCCCAAGTGCTTGGACATAGAAACAATCCGTTCAGTTCTGAAGGTATTCTCAGTATCCACGTATAATACTGCGCCGCTGAGCCCACCGCGCTCAGGAGGCAACTGAACATTCACGCACAGCTGATGGCAGATCTGGCTCTTTCCGGTGCCATACTCGCCGTAAAACTCTGTTATCGTTTGCGTTTCCAGCCCGCCATCGAGAAGTCTATCCAAAACCTTACTTCCGCTTGTCAGACGCAAAACGTTCTTGCGCATCCTGAGCAGCTCGTCTGCCCTGATAAAGGAGACGCCAATGGAGGAGCGGGCAGTTTGGATGATGACGCCTGCCTTCTTCTCGCTTATGCCAGCAGGCTCCAACTCACGAAAAGTGGCCATGGCCAGAGACTCAATTGTATGAAAGCCCATCTCGCGCAGTTTCTGAGCCGTAGCTGGACCAACTCCAGGCAAATCCTCAAGGAACACGTATTTCTCAATGCCAGTGCTTTCCTTAGTTTCTTCCTCTGTCATCAGCTATTTCTCCGCTTCATACTTCATGAGACAGTTGGAACATGCCATATTTAAGAAGCACGAAGTCTGATAGCGTTTGATCCATGGAGAGACAGGTTAAAGTGAAAGCCGTCCGCATTCATTTTCCACAGAAGCACCAAGAACCCTCAACTCTCGAGGTTGGGGTTTAAGCACTCTCCCGTTCGGTTCGTTGCCAACGTTGGTCTTTGGTCTCCTTTCACTTTTCCCTTGTAATCTTGCGCTTTTTCATGATCTTCACGTGCGTCAGGGCTTCCTTGGACTTTGCAGACCCTGCGAGACAAGACATAAGTATACGGCTTTTTCATACAACAAGCCAAAGAGGAATCAGCCTTGGAGACAATGAAAACCGTCGAAGAAGCCGCTTTCAACATTCTAAAACAAGCAGTCATCTATCTACCGGAAGACGTCAAGCATGCATTGAAAAAGGCCTATGCTGTAGAAACAGCAACAGGTAAGACCCAGCTCAAAGCTATACTAGATAATATTGAGCTCGCCGAAAAGTTTCAGGCACCCGTATGCCAAGACACGGGCACGATAATCTTCTACGTAAAGGCTGGAGCTGAGGCAAAGAATCTTGACAAAGTCGAGGAAGCACTGATCAAAGCAACAAAGAGAGCAACAAAAGAAATACCGCTACGTCCAAACGCGGTGAACCCGTTCACTGGGCAAAACAGCGGAGACAACACGGGAAGGTACATTCCTTACACAAACTGGGAAATCACTTCTGGAGATGACATAGAGCTTACAGTAATGACGAAAGGCGGAGGCTCCGAAAACGTTTGCATGACAGGCATGCTCGTCCCAGGAGAGGGCGTAAAGGGACTGAAAAAATTCGTGGTTGACGCAGTGATAAAGGCAGGGGCTCAACCGTGTCCACCAAACATTCTAGGCATCGCCATCGGCGGAGGCACGGACATATCCATGAAACTGGCCAAGAAGACACTACTGAAGCCCCTAACAGAACCTAACCCTGACCCAGAGATAGCAAAACTTGAAAAGGAAATCCATGATGCCGTGAACATGACGGGAATCGGGCCCATGGGACTTGGAGGAAAAACCACGGTCCTAGGCGTGCACATAGACTTTGCTTTTAGGCATCCTGCATCTTTTCCAGCGGCAGTCGCATTCAACTGCTGGGCTGCTAGAAGAGCCTCTGCAAGGATAACCGCGGATGGAACAGTTGAGTATTTGACTCATAAGTTGAAATGGTAAGGTGAAAAAAAATGGCAGTTTACAAGCTTAAAACACCTATTTCCGAGGAGGACATACGCAAACTCAAAGCGAACGACGTGCTCTATGTAACTGGAACCATAGTCACGGCGAGAGACCAGGCACATCGAAGAGCCTTAGAATTCTTCAAAGAGGGAAAACCGTTGCCAGTGAATCTAGAAGGTTTAGCAGTCTTCCATTGCGGCCCGGTGATGAGCAAGCAAGGAGACAAGTGGATTGCAGTAGCAGCAGGCCCAACTACAAGCACTAGGATGGACATTTTCGAGGATGAATTCATAAAGAACTTCAAGGCCCGGGTCGTTATCGGCAAGGGCGGAATGGGAAAGAAAACGACAGACGCAATGGCAAAATACGGAGCCGTTTACGGTGCATTCACAGGCGGAGCTGCGATATTGGCTGCAAAAGCCATAAAGAACGTAAGAGCGGTTGAATGGTTTGACCTAGGGATGCCTGAGGCCATGTGGATTTTCGAGGCAGAGGAATTCGGACCATTAGCAGTCGCCATTGACTCACACGGAAACAATCTCTTCACTGACGTCCAGAAGATCGTTGAAGCAAACAGGCAGAAAATCTATCAGAAACTCGGAATATCACCCTAAATCCCAACATCATTTTTTCGTTGACATAATCCTCGCGGCCACGTCGAAGTATGGTCTAAGCTCAAATCATTGCTGTGGATTGTCCTCTTCAACATCACGAGTTAAATGATCAAAGGCATCTTGAAAAATACTGACACTTGAGTTGCCATGCTCACAGTTTCTTGGCCATTACGTAGGCGTCTTCTCCATCTGCGTAGTATCCGTTGATTGTGCGAGTGATATCAAATCCAAGTTTCTTGTAGAGTTTTATGGCGCTGTCGTTGGTTACTCTTACTTCTAGATAGCACTGTTTTGAATGGTACAGTTTCATGGCTTCCATGGCCTTGTTCACCAGAGCCTCTCCAATGCTTTTTCTTCTGTAATCTGGCATGACAGCCACGGAGACGATGTGCCCTTTCTTAGTCAGTCCACCTAGACCGATAGTAGTCAGTCCGGCTTCAATGCGGCACATTATGTAACCGACTATTTCTCCATTTTCCGCGGCCACTATGAAGGACTCGGGGAATCTGCGGTGCAATTCGATGAAGAAAAAGTCTGAGTAGTTCTCCGGTAAACAAAGGTGGTTGATCCCAATGACCTTCTGCAGATCGTCTCGCTGGAATTTGCGCAGTGCAAATGTCTTCTGCAAGTGTTTTTCCCCGTTAGCTCAAAGGCTTAGATTTCAATGTTGTTTAAACACTTTTCCCCAGTTAGGCATTTGCTGTCGCATTCTGTTCTTCGACGGCCTTGACTTCAGGCAGTGTGAAGTTGCCGTAGGGCATCGTCCAGACTCTTGCGTTTTTGCCAGCAATGTTGAAGGCCTCGTTTAGAGCGTCGTTTATCGCTTTGGCGGTTTTCAGTTTGAAAACGCCTGAAGCATAGTAGTCGGGCATCGAGGAGACGAGAATTATCTGATGATTCTGCATTGCCCGCAGCAGGAAATAGGCCTTGTGCCCGCCCAAGACGAAGTTGCGCCTGATCTCTCGTTCAACTGCTTTTATCTCGCCAAACTTGACCATCCAATCATAGAACACTTGGTTTCCATGGCCTTCAGGGCATTCGGCCACAAGGACGATCACACCACCTCTCTTGACTACTTCCAGCGCATTGTCAAGACCCTTATAGGCCTGGAAAAGGTTCACATCCGCTGGATTTCCTCCAGAACTGACGACAACGATGTCTGCCCTTCGATCTACTGTCACGTGGTACATCTCGGTCACGAGCTTCACTCCTTCCATGAAAACCTTCTCTAGGTCACCGGCAAAAGCCTTGACGATTTCGCCTTTACTATTAGTAACGACGTTGAGAATGAAGTCTACTCCTGCAAGTTTCGCAGCTTCAACCATGTCTTCATGGACAGGATTTCCATCTAGTGTTCCTGTCCTCGCCTTCGGATCCAAGAGCATAACATGATTGTGCTTTATGGTTTCCTCGCCTGCAACTCCGGGCACGACGCTCTTTCTTCCACCTCCATAGCCTGCGAAATAGTGGAAGCAAATGTCGCCAGTCAGAATTCTCACGTCCGCCTCTGCAAATGCGCGGTTCAAGTAAACCTCGGTTCCATGCTTCTTCGCAGTACCCACGTGGACCAAGTCTTGGGCTCTGCAATCGTGGCTAATGGTTTTCACTCGGTTGACCAGTTTCTCGCCAAGCAGTTTCATGGCTTCCTCCCGCTTGACCGCTCTATGAATGCCACAAGCGAAAATTATGGTGATGTTTTCATCCTTGACTCCAGCTGCGTTCAGCTCATTCAGCAACGACGTGATCATTATGTCGCTTGGCACCCTCCTAGTCGCGTCGTCTGCAACTATGACCACTTTGCTTTCAGGCTTCACAATTTCGCCTATCTTCTTGGAGCCAATCGGTTCTTTCAGTGCCCTTTCCACTTCAGCATTGGCGTCAGATACGCCGGGTTTCTCTTTGGGCTCAATTGAGCCTAGGAAGCTTCGTGTCGGCACTCTAACGCAGATTTCAGTCTTTCCATAGGGCAGCCAAACATCAACCACGATGCGTCACTTGACTAGGAGACACGCAACCAGAAACTATTAAGCCTTATCAAACGTGAGTAAAGTGGAAAGCAACCAGCACAAGTTCTTTAAAACCTGAATGCACTAACTATGCTTTGTGAGGAATTGAATATGTCAATTGAGAAGAAACCTGAAAGGAGCGAAGTCTTTTTCGTGTGGTTCAACCATTACGCGGGAACAACTGTGAAGACCCCATCAAAAACTCTGGTTGTGGATCCGGTAGACGTCAAATCCAAGAGCTTCCAGAATGTTGACGCGGTACTTGTCACCCATGAACACTATGATCATCTGGATCAGGCGCTTATCTCAGAAATATACAAGAAGACAGAGTGCACAGTCATATGTGACCCAACTTCTGCAAGAAGACTGCGAAACACGATTCCTTCAGAAAAACTGCAGGAGGTTCGCCCCGGAATCGAAGTCAAGGTCGGCAACGTCTCGGTGAAAGGTGAAAAGTGTAATCATCCGCCAGCGGCAACACCGGTCTCATTCATAATCACAAGCGAAGATGGAGTCAAACTCTTCCACACTGCGGATAGCTTACCTTTCCAAGAAATGGCAGTCATGAGTGAAAAAGAGAAATTCGATGTTGTCTTCTGCACTGTAGGAATAGCGCCCGGCACGTCACCTGAGACGGGCGTTGAAATAGCGAGACTAACAAAACCCAAAGTGGCCGTTCCTTATCATACTGGATCGCCTGCAGATCAAAAGAGATTTGCAGAGCTTCTAAAGAGGGAGCTTCCCAAAACTACCTGCCTGATCCCAGAAGTTGGCAAAATCTATCAGGTCTCCAAGCGGTCGTGACCAGACATGCCAAAGAATGACAACCAAACCGCCAAAGTTGAGCTCTGCAGGGTTCTAAGCAGGATAGGTGCCCTGCAGTTCGGAGCATTCAAGCTTACGAGCGGAAAAATCAGCCCCTATTACGTGGATCTCCGCATAATCCCAAGCTTCCCAGACGCCTTTCAGAAAGTCTGCAACCTCTACGTTGGCTTCGTAAAAAAAGAGATTGGGGAGAGCAGCTTTGACAGAATAGTAGGCATTCCAGTGGCCGGAATCCCTTTTGCGGCACTCATAGCTTACAGCTTCAAGAAGCCGTTTCTCTATATTCGCAAGGGCGTTAGGCTTCATGGAAGACAGAAGAGAATAGAGGGAATCCTCGCCCCAGGCGATCGTGTCTTACTCCTTGACGACTTGATAACAACCGGTTTGTCCTTGAGAAAGGCGGCGAAAGCCATCACGGCAGAGGGAGGAGTTGTAGCCGAAGCGGCAGTACTCATTGACAGACAAGAAGGAGGCAGAGAGAAACTTCAAAAGCAAGGAATCAAGCTTCACGCGTTGCTTGACATTAATGAGATAGCGAACACGCTGTGCGAACTTGGGACGATTGATGAGCAACAAAAGAAAGTCATTCTAAAACAGATCAAGAAGAAGAACGTTTGAGGGTTAGAAAAAAGGGCTAGTCGTAGAACATTAAGCTCTGCTGCTCCAGTATTACGTGAAGCTTTTGTACCGCATCATGAACATCCTGCTCTCTCTTCGCTCCTGTGCACACCAGCTTGCCACTTGCAAACAGCAATATAACAACCTTCGGCTCATCCATCCTGTAGATCAAACCAGGAAACTGCTCTGTTTCATACATCGTCTTTCCTAGCGAGTATGCAGCCTTCTCCAAGTCAATCATGCCACCTAGGCTTGCAGAAGCCACAATGTTCTGGATCTTCAACTCTGGCTTGCTAATGGTTATTATCCCGCCTTTCTTAAGCTCCTTGGTCACCTTCATAACCGCTCTCTGCGCTTCTTTCTCCGATTTTGCCCCCGTGCAAACCATTTTGCCAGAACTAAAAATCAAGGTCGCCGTCTTCGGTCTTTTAAGCCTGAAAACCAGTCCCGGAAACTGCTCCGGCCGATATTGAACGCCAGGATACCCCTTTACCACAGCATTCAAGTCGACTTTCTGATTCAGATTGGCAGAAGCAACGACGTTCTCGATCTTGACGATAGCCTTGCTCTTCGGCATGGGACGCCCCCCTTATCGTGTAGTGGATGCTTAAATACTCTTTATAAAGGTTGGCGAGCGCTCAGTCATCGACTATGTGAAGAATCGGGCGGATCAATGCCTAGACTCTGCGAAGATCCCCTGTGACATCACCTGCGTCGGAAACTACATCGTTGAAGACACGAAAAACGGCGGAATCGAGCCAGTTGAAGGAGTCACCATTTCGCAGGCGCGGAAACAGGAAATGGCGAGCCTGCTGAAGCAGCGGCTTCTGAGCGGTAGCTACACGTGCTTCGAGTTTCAGATTTCGCCAATCAAGAGGCTGAATTGCCTGACCCGCTGAACGTAGGGAAACGCGAGCTCAGAAAAATCGGGCGAACACCACTTCTATCATCCTCAAAACCTGCATGATGATGTCTTCTGGGCAACGGCATTGGCTTTGTATGCAAGTGTGGAGATGCAGCCGGAGCCGGCGGTGATGTTGGCAAGTTGACATACCGTCATGCAAAACCAAGTCGAGGTCTAATGATTTTTGACCCCTACCCCCCTACCGTTTTTTCAACAAGACTTAGATGATGCGTAGTCACGAATACTTCAAGACCAGCAGCCTTAAACGGACATACGACAAGAAGACTGGCAGATTCACGATTCATATTGCTTATGAGACTGCGCCTCCAAGGTCTTCAGCTCGTGTTGTTGCCCGTTGCAGAGGGCTTCGGACTGGGCTTAGACACTTGGATAAGCTTGCGAACCTCACAAGGATCTGTGGTTTCTTGATGCAGACGAAGGCTTCGCCTGTTTGGGCGTATTCCAGGCAAGTGGAAAAAAGGAGAGTGTGGTTTATGGTGTTTCTCGTGGTTTCCAGACGCGCACTCGAACGTAGTTCCAGTATATGTCGGTTAGTCCCCTGTGGAGTGTTATCGAGTTGGCGTCAGAGTCAACCCAGCCAAGCCCGCTCTCAGCGTCTGTCTTGACCAGCCAAAAATCCCAGTTGCCAGCACCATAAGAGACTGTGTAGCCCGCCAGCGCATATCCACCGTCAGCCGTCTGCACCAAAGCAGAAGCAGCATCACCGTTTGTTCCTCCGTAGGTTTTGTTCCACTGAGCATTTCCGCTCACGTCAGTCTTAACCAGCCAAAAATCAGCGCTACCAGCACCATAAGAGTACGTGTATCCCACCAGCGCATATCCACCGTCAGCCGTCTGCACCAAAGCAAACGCATAATCACTGCTCGTTCCTCCGTAGGTTTTGCTCCATCCTTGTGAGTATCCTGTTAGACCGTAGTGTTTCTGGTGGGATCCCGTGACGAGGTTTGTTTTCCCTTGCACGTCAACCATGATGTCAGTGCTGTTCAAGCCATGAGTGATGATGACGTCTAGCCCGCACTTGTCGGTTATGTTGATCCATCCGCTGTCATACTCTATCGAGCCCTTTGCTA
>CAZDNV010000021.1:0-23019 GCA_964506875.1 uncultured Candidatus Bathyarchaeia archaeon | reverse complement strand
GAAGAGAAAAAAGTTCTTCGTAACGTTTCCATACCCCTACATGAACGGCCCGCTTCACGTAGGCCACGCTTTCACCGCCTCACGCACAGACGCCTACGCAAGGTTCAAACGCATGCAAGGCTACAACGTGCTTTTCCCATGGGCATGGCACTGGACAGGCCAACCTCTAGCCGGCGCAAGCGAACGAGTCGCAAAAGGCGACGAGGCATTCATCAAAAGCCTAAGAGAAGTAGACGGCGTACCAGAAAACGAACTCAAAAAATTCGCCGAGCCAATATGCATGGCAACATACTACACGAATGAAGGCAGAACAGCAGCAAGAAAAGCAGGCTTCTCAATAGACTGGAGAAGAGAATTCAACACCATAACACCAACATTCCAGAAATTCGTCGAATGGCAATACGCTAACCTAAGAAACCTGGGCTACGTGACAAGAGGAACACACCCAGTCGTCTTCTGCCCACAATGCAAAAGCCCAACAGGAGACCACGACCGCCAAGAAGGAGAAGGCGTAACTCCCGAGGAATACACACTAATAAAATTCAAACTAGACAAAGAAACCTATCTGCCAGCAGCCACATTCAGGCCAGAAACAATCTACGGAGTAACAAACATCTGGATAAACCCAGACGCAACCTACGTCGAAACCCAAGTAGACAACGAAAAATGGATAATCAGCATCGAAGCAGCCGAAAAACTCAAAGAACAAGGAAGAACCATCAAAACACACCGAAAAACACAGGGCAAAGAACTCATCGGAAAAACCTTTGAAAACCCAGAAACACGAGCCAGGCTTCCAATACTACCAGGATGGTTCGTCAACCCAACCCAAGCCACAGGCATAGTCTACAGCGTACCTGCACACGCACCCTACGATTGGCTAGCACTAAAAGACCTACAAGAAAAGCCAGAAACACTAAAACAATTCAACATAGACCCTGAAACCATAAGAAACATCAAACCAATCTCACTAATCAAAGTGGAAGGCTACGGCGAATACCCAGCAATCGAAATCACCAAGCAAATGAACGTAAAAGACCAAAACGACCCCAAAGCCGACGATGCAACCAAACAACTCTACAAGAAGGAATTCCACAACGGCATACTCAAAGAAAACTGCAAACAATACGCAGGAAAAATGGTCAGAGACGTCAAGGAAACACTGATTAAAGACTTCAGAAGCCGCGAACTCGCAGACGCCATGTACGATTTGCCACAGCCCGTCACGTGCAGATGCATGACATCATGCATAGTCAAAGTTCTGCAAGACCAATGGTTCCTAAACTACTCAGACCAAGAATGGAAAGAAAAAGCAAAAACAGCCTTAGGCAGGATGAAGATATACCCTGAAACAGCCACACAATGGTTCCTAACAGTAATCGACTGGCTCAAAGAGTGGGCATGCGCAAGAACCACAGGATTCGGCACACCCCTCCCATGGGGCAAAGGCTGGATAATCGAAACACTAAGCGACTCAACAATATACATGGCCTTCTACACCATAAACAAACACATAAAACAGCACAACGTAAAACCAGAAAACTTAACAAAAGAAGCATTCGACCACATCTTCCTCGGAAAAGGCACAACAGAAAAAGCAGCCAAGAAAACCGGAATACCTGCTAAAGCCCTAGAAGAAATGCGCAGAGAATTCCAGTACTGGTACCCCGTAGATCTGAGAGTATCAGCCAAAGAGCTAGTCCCAAACCACCTGACCTTCTACATATTCCATCACACTGCACTATTCCCACAGAAACAATGGCCCAAGGCAATCAGCGTAAACGGCATGCTCATGATCGAAAGCAAGCAAATGCACAAATCAAAAGGCAACTTCATAACAATGAAAAAAGCCATAGAACAATACGGAGCCGACGCAACAAGATGCGCCCTGCTAATGGGCGCCGAAGGCATGGACGACCCCGACTGGAGAGCCGAAAACGCCAAAGACATACGAGACAAGCTTCAATCACTATACACTTTCGCCAGAACCATAATCCAAAACGCCAAGAAAAACGAAAACACACATCTTGAGAAATGGCTAGAAAGCACACTGCAACGCCGCATCATCGAAGTGACAGAGAATCTTGAACAAATGAAGACAAGAACCGCCCTTGAAATAGCACTATTCGAAATCTGGAACGACCTACGCTGGTACACCCGCAGAAGAGGCAAAACACAAACCAAAGCCCTGTACCAGGCACTAGAAGTGTGGCTCAAACTGCTAGCACCTTTTGCACCGCACATATGCGAGGAACTGTGGAGCCAAATGAACCAAAAAGGCTTCATATCACAAGCCAAATGGCCCAAACCAAACAAGAAAAAGCAGAACACACAAGCCGTAGAACAGGAAAGCCTAATAAAAGAAACAATCGACGACACGCTAAACGTCCTCAAAGCTACGAAAATCACTCCTAAGAAAATATGCTACTATACAGCGAGCACATGGAAATGGAAAGCTTACCTCACGGCGCTAGAAAGATCAACACACGGCGAAATCAGAATGAACGAGCTAATGAAAGAACTGGCAGCAGACAAAGACTTAAAACCTCACATGAAAGAAATCGCCAGATTCGCCTCCATAACAATCAAAGGCATAAGCGAAATACCTGAAGAGCGAAGAAAGAGCCTACTGAACACGGGCACGTTCGACGAGAAGGCAATAATTAAGGATGCAGCAGGCTTCCTTGGCGAGAGATTCAAAGCGCAAGTCGTGGCCTACAGTGAGGAAGACCCAAAACGCTACGATCCAAAACTGAGAGCAGCAGCGGCCGCGCCATACCGCCCAGCAATCTACATCGAATAGACGAACTCAAAACATCCTGGCCAAAGAATTCAACGTGCGATCATTAACCCTGATATGATAGTTCCTTCGACCCCCACTTGAAGTGGTCACGAAGAAATCCCTCTTATTACTAAGCTTAGCCCCATACAACAGCGCCAAAATAGTGCGGCAAATATTCACCGTAGTTAGCTTTCTGCTTCTAAGCTTATTCTCAAACTTCCCCTGCAAAACCCTCGGATTAACGGTGTAAACAACCTCAGAGCCCTGCCCATTCCTATTGTAATGCATCTCCATATCCTTGACCAGGAACTCACCAATCTCATAATACGGCGACTTACGCCTCCTAATCAAATTAACGTAATTAATAATAGGAACAGGAATCCCAGGCACCTCTCTCTCCTCTAAATGAAAAAAGAGCAACCGCAACTAAAAAGCTTGACGAATGACAATTCACGAGACCAGCCCCCCCTAACCGTTCCCAAAGCGGAAAATGCCAACAGATAAAACTATATCCAACATTTCATATCACTCTGCACGGGGTCCGTAGCGCAGCATGGATAGATAAACCCCATAAGGCGCGGCGGCCTTCTAAAACAAGCATCGAAGAGAGCCGCAGGTCCTGGGTTCAAATCCCAGCGGACCCGCCACACACCAAATACGCGCGTGAAGTTGAAGCAAGCGAAAGCGTTAACCAACAATCCACAAGCTGGTCAGAACTGCACTATGAAACTCGAGCCACAAACGCATAGTTGATAAGACCGAGCTACGTATACGCGTACTCCAATTGCCTGTTTCGCTAAGCGCACCACATGGTCTTGGAAAAATGAACAAGCGAATATTAGCAGCGATAGTCATAGTTGTAGTAGCTGTCTCCGCAACTGCTTTGTATATCAGTATTACGAAT
This sequence comes from uncultured Candidatus Bathyarchaeia archaeon, assembly GCA_964506875.1. Lineage (GTDB taxonomy): Archaea > Thermoproteota > Bathyarchaeia > Bathyarchaeales > Bathycorpusculaceae > CAZDNV01. Next base: position 19,333 of record CAZDNV010000021.1, on the reverse strand, counting down.
AGCGGCGAGAATCTCGTGCCGACAAGCGGTGAAGATGTTGGAGGCAAGTACAATGTCACACTCAGCTTCTATGAAGGTGGAGGCGGCACCATAGAGCACACAGACGAAACTGGCTTTCACTCTAATCGCCTTTACTTTGAGCCTCAGATGAGAAGTGGCCTAGACTGAATAAGAAATAGCACTGCTGAAAACGCGACTTTTCTGCGCTGGCTTGATTACGGCCACATGATCAAAGGCTACGCCGCGAGAAACGTTATCGCACGGAATCCATCACACGAGTGGATAACCATTGTCACAGCTAACTGGCAAGCGCATGTAACAGAGTTTGATCCAAACGAAAAACTAGTCGACGTAGCCACCGCTCTTACTACAAGCAATATCACCGAGACACAGCAGATAATGGAGAAATACAATGCCACACACATCGTCGTCTACAAGGATGATCTACTCAAAGCAAATTGGATGTACACGATCGCCGGACTCGATCCGATGAACTATCTCGTGCAGCAGCAGAACTCCAGTTGGGCGCTGAACGAAGCTGGAAAGCAGACCATGATCGCCAGGCTTTTGGACAACAGAGACACGGGATTCACACTAGTCTATCAGGACACAGTAATGAAAGTTTACAAAAAGGACTAGACTCGAGTTTTGTCGAAGCTACCGAAATCTCGCACGCGTAGCTCTTGTGCTGGGCAAAGTGCATGTTCCTTAATGGGCATGTCGTAGACTCGAACTTGCAGACCCGTAAGAATGCGCATCACGCGAGGAAAGTGCTAAATAACACCATTTGCCAGAAACCAAAAGCACTAACGATCTGAGGTTGTCTAATTGAAGAAGACTCTACTAGTTTCTGTGATCTGCTTCGCTTTAGCTGCCGCATCGACAGCTACTGCAAACAGCAGGCTTGTGATCAACAGTGCATGGACATCAACGCCTCCCATAATAGACGGGAATTTTGGTCCGCGGGAGTGGATCAACCCTGAGATCATCATAAGACAACCAATCGAAGCATACATCTACTTCGCTAACAATAGATCCAACCTGTTTGTTCTAGTCGACGCCACAGGAGATGCAACCGACGATCCGCAGGACGAGTGTCTTCTAGTGTTCAGCAGCGATGGGACGCTGGAAGTGCTCGAGATCGTAGGCTTAGGCGGCGTCGTTGCGAGTAATAGCATCTATGCTGCAATAGGCTACGGGGGTAGCCCTAACAACTCCACCAGTCACAAGATCTACGAATGGAGCATCCCGCTAAGCTTAATTGACGCACTGAATAACCGAACTCTTGATTTCTGTTCTCCACCTTGGAAACATGGAATCGCCAGCATGCCTTATGATCCTCCAACGGGCAGAGATAACATCTGGCCAGAAGGACTGGTCGAGGGGGACAGAGAAACCTGGGGGATACTGAAACTTGCCGAAGAGCCTGAGACAGTCGGCGGCGAGATAGAGAGCTACAACAATCTAACCCTCTTGGTTCCTCCCTTGTTCGCATTCATCTTGGCGTCAGCAGCTGCAGCGAGCGGCATCCTCCTGAGAAGAAAGCCGGTCCGGACATGAAATACACCGCTCTCTGCGCCCGCTGAACAAGCTCAACAGGCAAACGGAAATTTTAAATTGCCAAAGCAATAATAAATAGAGAACGCATCAATATTTGATTTATCGATGTATAAGGGGGAGTCAACATGAGCACACATGCAGAAGATCTAAAACTCAGGTTAATGACCATCGAACTGCTTAAAACAGCCAAATACAAAAGAAACATCACGTACCGCGAGCTAGCTAGCAAAACCGGATTGCCCGTAACAGTCCTAAGCAGATACGCAAAAGGCCATGTCCTACCAAACACAGCAAGGGCCAAACAACTCTGGCGAGTACTAACAAAATTCGTCGGCCTAGAACCTGAGCTTCGAAGTAGGATAAAATTCGATGAAGACGGATATTTTGACAATACCGAGATCATAGGAGACTTCAATATTCTCCAGCAAGCAGCTAACCATGCACTCGCGAACTTCGCTGGGAAACGCGTCACAAAAGTGATAACTGCAGCCACCGACGGAATCCCCCTAGCAACCATGGTAGCAAACTCCCTAGGCGTCAACTTAGTCATAGCAAAAAGAAGCAAAGAAGTCGGAGTCAAAGTCTTCCTCGAAGAAACATACATACTAGGCAAAGACTCAGGCGTAACCATAACACTGTACATACCGAAAGAAGCAGTCAAGAAACGAGACAGCGTCCTCATAATCGACGACATGATCAAAAGCGGAGAAACCCAAGTAGCGCTAGTGAACCTAGTCAAGAAAGCAAAAGCGGAAATCTCCGGCGTCTTCTCACTCATCGCCGTAGGAGAAGAATGGAAAAAACGACTAAAACCCACCAGCGACTGCCCCATAGAAGTCGTCACCTACGTCAAATCACCCCACGAACTGGGAACACGCTACTGACCAGACAGCATGTGTCTCAACGCATCTTCTTGCAGATCACCCACGAGGCTCTACAATGCGCACAATAGAGTGGCATAACGGCACAGTCACAACCATAGACCAAACCAAACTTCCAAAAGAGACCAGAATTCTCAAGATGCAAAGCCACCAAGAAATAGCCGAAGCCATAAAAACCATGAAAATCAGAGGCGCGCCTTTGCTAGGGGCAGCAGCAGCCTTCGCCCTTGCACTAGTAGCCTACCACTCAAGAACAAGAAACAAGGAAGAACTAATCAGTGAACTGGAAGAAGCTGCAAGGGCCATAAGAGAAACTAGGCCGACAGCCGTCAACCTGTTCTGGGCACTAGACCGAATCATGAAAAAGGCAAAAACCTCCCCAGGAAACCTGCGCGACCTGACTCAAATTGTCATTAAGGAAGCACAGAAGATAGCTGACGAAGATGCCAGCGCAAACCGTCAGATAGGCAAGTACGGTGCAGAACTCATCGTTGATGAGGACCGCATTCTAACTCACTGCAATGCAGGTGCACTAGCCACTGTCGAGTATGGTACGGCTCTCGGCGTAATCAGAGCTGCCTGGTCACAGAGAAAACGCATCAGCGTCTTCGCCACTGAAACGCGACCGCAACTACAAGGAGCCAGACTAACAACATACGAACTCAAAAAAGAAGGAATCCCAGTTACCCTGATAACAGACAACATGGTCGGCTACGTCATGCAAAAGAAGATGATCAGCAAAGTCATAGTCGGCGCAGACAGAATCGTGCAAGATGCGGTCATAAACAAGATTGGCACCTTCACAATCGCGGTTCTAGCCAAGGAACATAGCGTGCCGTTTTACGTTGCTGCACCGACATCCACCTTCGACTTATCACGCAAGTCATCAGAAGTCACTATTGAAGAGAGAAAACCTGAGGAGGTCACACATATCGGTCAGCAGGAAATCGCCGCAAGAGGTGTGAAAGTGCTGAACCCAGCTTTCGACATAACCCCACTAGCATACGTCACGGCCATCGTCTGCGAAAACGGCATCTTATATAAGCAGGATTTTCGTAAGCTTAAGCCCAACCGCTACATGAAGAAAAGGTTCCACACTGGCTGAGACCAAAATGAACAAAAATGAAGAGAACACCTCAACAACTGAGCCAAGAATCAAGGGCATACTGACAGAAAAAGGAGTAAAAATCTCCAATAAACCAAACATAGATGAGCTGTCCTCAAGAGGATACGGAGTACCTGAGAAGAGCCAGCTCCTCCTCACATTTTATGAAGCCATGTATCTCATGGACAAGGACATGCTCGAAGTCGAGGACGAAAAAGGCAGCAAGACAAACATCCGAAGACTCATAAGATGCTATCAGAACCTAGACGAGAACGCTTGGGCCGCCTACCTCACTTACCGCGACCTGAGAAGCCGCGGCTACGTTGTCAGAGAAGGCTTCGGACTAGGCGTCGACTTCAGAGTCTACGAAAGAGGAGAATACGCCAAGGACACAGCCAAATACCTGATCATCAGCATCCAAGAAGGAAAACCGATATCCCTCGAAAACCTGGCAAACGCCATACGCCAGTGCCAGAGCCTCAAGAAGGAACTAATACTAGCCGTCATGAACCGCAGAGGAGAGGTAGTGTACTACTCAGTTTCGCAGTTGACATTTGCCTAATGGGGTACAATGAGATGTCAGAATTCACAACTGTCCGCGGAATGAGAGACTTCCTTCCTGAAGAAGCCGACATGATGAAATACATCGAAGATGAAGCCAGAAAAACAGCCAAGCTCTACGGATACAAGGAAATCATAACACCAATCGTTGAATCATACGAACTCCTATCAGCCAAAGCAGGCGAAGAAGTCCGATCGCGAATGTTCATCTTCAAAGACCTAGGCGGACGCGACGTAGCACTAAGACCAGAATTCACCGCCTCAGTGGCTAGACTTGTAGCCACAACCCTAAAAAACGAGCCCAGCCCGCATCGACTCTTCTGCACAGGCAGCGTATACCGCTACGACGAACCCCAACGAGGACGCTACAGAGAATTCTGGCAGTCGAACTTTGAACTAATGGGCTCAGACAAACCAGAAGCCGACGCTGAAATCATACTACTGACAGACAGCTTGGCTAGGAGAATCGGACTGAAAAACTGCGCGATCAAAATCGGCCACGTAGGAGTCCTAAGAGGAATATTTGATCAAGAAAAGCTCGGCGACAAAACACAAAACACCATCATGCAGCTAATGGACAAGACACAATACGAAGACGCCCTCAAAATCATCCAAGAATCGAACGTATCCAAAAAATGCGTATCCACAATCCAAGAACTAATAGGACTAAAGGGTAGCAACATTCTTCAGGTCGCCGACAAAATAAAAGAATGCATAAAAAACTATGACAAAGCTGTTGAAGCCGCAGAAAACCTTCAGACCATTCTAGAACTCGTCAAGGAAAACAGCCCCAAAGCCAAACTAACTGTGGATGCAGGATTTGCAAGAGGACTCGAATATTACACAGGAATAATCTTCGAACTGAACGTCCCAGAACTGACTATAGCCCTAGGCGGAGGAGGCAGATACGACAGACTAATAGAGCTCTTCGGCGGCGAACCCACTCCAGCCATGGGAGTAGCTCACGGAATAGACCGAATCATGCTGACAATGCATGAGCAGAAAACAAAACCAAGCACAAAGGAAGAAAGAAGCGTTACCATCATCCCTATAAGCGAGCAGCTCAGGAGCGGGGCACTGAAAATCTCCAGCCTCCTTAGAGAGGCAGGCATACCCGTCGAAGTCGAAGTAATGGGACGAAAAATCACCAAAGCCCTAGAAGACTCAGACAGAAGAAGAATGGACTACGCAATAATACTAGGAGAAAAGGAATTGAAACAAGAAGCCGTTGTGCTCCGAGACCTGAAGAAAAGAGAACAAAGCGTGGTAAAAATCAGGAAACTGGTTGAAACCATAACGAACCAAAAAACAGCCTAGCTGCGCAATCTGCATCAACTTCTCAAAAAGATAGTAGAGAACTGTTCCATAATAGTTATCTGAAGAGACAGCCACTATCAGCATGGAATAAGCGATGTCTGATCACACGATTTCTAGAATTCTGATTCTGCTTTCTATGCTTATGCTCACGCTAGCCTCTGACGCACGTTTGAACGGCGTCTTCGGAATGCACGGTGTATCTGATGAGTCAGCTTATTACGAGAGAAACGCAACTGCAAAAGAAAGCATGACGCTTGCACAGGTACTGCAGTCGTTCAGAGGTAGTATTGACTGGGGAAAAGCCATCTACGCCGGAATACTCTTCAATGAAAGAAACAAGACAGACCTAGAAGCTATGATTGATGATTACGCTGCCCACAGCGACTGGCTAAACGTCCTCAAATGGACCGCCATCTGCGGGAAACTCGGAATAGAACGCGAAAGCGCCATCAAAGCAGCGCTTGACAGTTTACCCATGGTTCAGACACTGCCATTTACAACAAATTACAGTGGAACAGACTACTTCTGCGTCGAATCCAAGTTTGCACTACTCGGCTACCGCTACGCAGAGAAATTCAACTATAGACTTGACAAGTGGAACAAGACCAGTGCCTACAACTACTTACAAACCACAATCAACAACACAAGACACCCAGTGCTATTTGTCGGTGCCAACGGCAAAACGTACACGATAACCTATGGCCCGCGTTATTACGATGAGTCAGCATGCACAATCCAATGCTTCATCATATTCTATGAATTAGGCATAACGGAAGCCCTAAACGACGCGGTGTATTGGTGGAATTGGACCAACAGCAATCTCTGGTACCAAAACACCCATTACAAATATGGCCTAACTTGGGCAGACTACGAATGCGAAATGGGCTTCTTCGCAAAAATAGTCTCAAACCTAAGATACTACAAGCCAGACCTAGAGAATTGGTCAAGAGTTCTCACTGACCTGCAAAACCGGTTCCTAATCGATAGGTGGGACAGCAAACAATGGTTCAGCAGCAGCGAAAACAAAACGACCTACGTTACAGTTCACCACTACCCATCCAATCCGCAAAGGCGCCTCCAAAATACCTTAGGCGCATGGACAGCACTACACGCGCTGCATGACGAACTGCCTAACGCCACCCAGAATGCAATGGAAGACATGCTGGGAGGATATGATGGTCTATATCCCGCTTGGCGGCTACTTATGAGCACCGAAGCCAAACTGTACGACATCAGCACCGACAGATTCAGATGGTCAAGCGACAGCACACCGTCAGATGATGCAACCGCCTACGCCATGACCCTCATGGCCTTGACAGGCATCATACCAAAAACGGCAACATTAGCGTTTCCAATAGAAGAATACTGCTATGAGTACATATACGACATCGACCCCGAGCTGTACAACATCAACTTAGACAATAGTACCATACGCCTATCAATCACTAAAGGCGGAGAACTACAATTCATATACGGCACATCACCAGTATCCTGCAACCTCCCAGAAAGAGGAATCTACGACATAACCTTCTCAAGCAACTGGAACAACGCCACCAGCATATCGAGAATCCAAGATCTGCCACCCGACAGAAAATTCAACCATCTAAAACACGACATCGCAATCACGGACATAGCCCTATCCAACCCAGCACCTGAAATCAATGAAACAATAATCATCTACGTCACGACGCTAAACAAAGGCAACTTCACAGAAACATTCCAGATCATAGCAGACTACACTCGTTTGGTCGACCCGAACTTTGGCAACGAAACCATCACGCTAAATCCACAAGAAGCAATAACGTTAAACTTCACACTTACACTCAAAGCCATTGGAACATACGAAATAAAAGCCTACACCACACCTATACGAAACGAAATTGACACAACAGACAACATGAAGATTAGGCAGTTTTCTGTCGGATACGCACGCCGAGGCCGAGTCCTATGGAGAATCTATCACCTGCCATACTAGACCCAGATCGCCAATCCTCATAATAGAATAAGCCAGCACTCTGATAGTAGAGCATTAATTCCCAACATATTGAAGGCACGTCCTTAGCCATCAAAAGCCTATACGAGGTGAACGGCCCCCGCCAAGCCCCGGACTTCCCATTATCACCAGTAAGAGATTTTAGTCTATCCCATCCTTAGGCTAATTAGGTTAAGGGCTAAGATGGCGCAAAGACAGCTGGAAGATTTCTCAACATCAGAGGCAAAAATACCGAGAGAAAAAGCTGCAGACATTCCTGCAGTAGAAGCAGTGAAGAAGGAAATAAAGAAGCAAGTCTTCCCGCCATTGGCTCCAAATGATCTGCCACCCTCATACTTTGTGTCAGCTACCTACGATGGACAATCAGGAAAGGCTCTTATCAAACTCTACGACCCCTCCTCAGGCGAAATCTACTTCTGGTCCGATAATACAGGACACAAACCGTACTGCCTCACCAACCTCTCACAATATGAACTTGAAAAAATCGCTCGCCTAATCCAGCACCCAAGCTTTGACCATTTCGAAATAGTGGAGAAATTCGACCCACTATTGAACAAGAACATAAAGGTCACAAAGATCGTTGCAAAAGACCCATTGGCCATCGGCGGTCGACCCTCAGGCTGCATTAGAGACATAATTCCATACGACTTCCCAAAAGTCGCCGATACTCCGATTACAAGAGAAGAGATCAAAATCTGGGAATCAAAAATAAAGTATTACCAGTCCTACATCTATGATAGAAAACTCCTGCCTGGCATGATATACGAAATCAAGGACGGCAACCTTGTCTCGCATGAGCTGGAAGGAATCGAAAAGACCATAAAGGAAAACATCTGCGGATTCTTCAAAGAAGCAACGGCTGAAGAACTGTTGTTCATCGAGAAATGGGCTAGGCTTCTGGAGTACCCTGCCCCAAAGTTCCGCCGCGTCGCTCTTGACATAGAGGTTCTTGCCCCGGTGCCCACAAGAGTACCTGACCCTGAAGAAGCAGCATACCAGGTGGTTTGCGCCTCACTTTATAGCTCTGACAAAAAAAGCAAGATCCTGCTCTTGAAAAGAGAAGGAGTTAGAGAAGGACCCGAGCACCTGCCAGCTGACGTTGAAATAGAATATTTCGACACTGAAGAGAAACTCATAAGAGCCATCTTCGACACCCTGTGGACTTATCCGTTTGTGCTGACTTTCAACGGAGATGACTTCGACCTACGCTACCTAAGTCAAAGAGCGCTGAACTTAGGCCTCAGACGAAGCGAAATTCCAATAGAAGTCGGCAAACGCACGTGCCTGCTCAAATATGGAGTACACATTGACCTCTACAAATTCTATTACAACCGCTCAATCCAAATCTACGCCTTCAATAACCGCTACCGGGACGTTACGCTTGACGACGTTGGCAAAGCCCTAATCGGAACTGAAAAAATCAAGCCCGGAAAACCGCTAAGCGAACTGACATACACGGAGCTTGCCAGATACTGCCTAAGAGACGCTGAAATCACCTTCAAACTTACAGCCTTCGAAGATGAGCTAACCATGAAACTCATTCTAGTCCTCGCCAGAATCAGCAGCATGCCCATGGACGACGTAAGTAGACAGGGTGTCTCACGCTGGATAAGAAACTTCTTGCACCAAGAACACCGCATCAACAACATGTTAATCCCAAACACTGAAGACATACTAGCCAAAAAAGGCAAAACATCAACCAAAGCTATCATCAAGGGCAAAAAATACAAAGGCGCAATAGTCGTCGAACCCGTTCCAGGCGTGCACTTCAACGTTGCAGTCATGGATTTCCCAAGTCTATACCCATCCATAATGAAAGTATGGAACCTAGGCTACCAGTCGATTCTTTGTCCACACCCTGAATGCCACGTGAACATCATACCTGATACGCTACACTGGGTCTGCACCAAGAAACGAGCACTGGAAAGCCTTCTAATCGGTTCTCTCAGAGACCTCCGAGTACAGTGGTACAAGCCAAGATCAAGAGACAAGGCACTAACAGCAGAGCTGAGAAACTGGTACAGCATCACTCAAGGAGCACTCAAGGTAATTCTGAACGCAAGCTACGGAGTTTTCGGGGCAGACAGCTTCGACCTCTACTGCCCACCGGTAGCTGAAGCAACAGCAGCCATCGGAAGACACTCAATAACTCAAATACTACACAAAGCAAAAAAGCTCAGCATCGAAGTGCTCTACGGCGACACAGACAGCCTCTTCCTGAGAAATCCCTCAAAGCAGCAGATCGAAGAACTATCCCACTGGACAGAACATGAACTGAAGATGAGCCTGGACGTAGACAAAATCTACAGATATGCGGCCTTCAGTTCACGAAAAAAGAACTATCTCGGTGTCCTCGAAGATGGCACAGTTGACGTTAAAGGATTGACAGGCAAAAAAAGGCATGTTCCCATATTCATCAAGAAGGCCTTCGAAAGAATGAAGCAGCGCTTAGCCATGGTCAAGACCCCAGTCGACTTCTTAGATGCCAGAAAAGACATCAACGAAATCGTTCGCGATTGCTACATGCGGCTCAAAAGGCGAGAATGGGAAAACATGAACGAACTAGCATTCAACGTGACGCTGGGCGAAGAGCTAGAAAGCTACAAGAAGACCACGCCACAACACGTCAAGGCTGCAAGAATACTGAAAGAAGGCGGCGCAGACCTAAAAGCAGGCGACCTCATAAGCTTCGTAAAAGTCACAAAGGACCCACATGTAAAGCCAGTCGGGTTAGCGGCAAGAAACGAGATAGACGTTGACAAATACGTAGCCTACCTGCACTCAACGTTCGATCAAGTGCTCGATGCTTTGGGATTAGACTTCGAAGAAATAATAGGATTGACGAAGCTTGAGAGATTCATGTAAACATGGCCACAAACAAGACTTACTTCACCCAGAAGACCAGCACTAGACCAAAGGGTGCCTTTCTTGAAAGAAAAACCGACAAGCCTTGTAGGCTACTGCACTTGTATTGTGGCGCCTGCGGAATACGCCAAGGAAGAATAACGCAAGCAGCCAACAATCTCCGCGGAGTGATAAGAGCTTACGGATTCGACAAGACCTCCTCAGACCTGGCAAAATGGGAACCAGCATTTCAACACTACCAGGAATTCGAGAAAGTAATGGATGGCTTGCTGAAGATCTTTGGCGGATGCCCCGGCTGCATAGGTGGCGGCGGAGACCCAAACTGCTCAGTCCGAGAATGCTGCAAACAGAAAGCATTCACTACTTGCGCAGACTGCAGCAACATGACCATCTGCGAAAGACTACGACGGTTCGAACACTCGCTGAAAGAACTGTCAAAAGTCAAAGCTACAGGAGCTGAGAACTGGGCTCAGAAAATGCAGAGAAAAGTGGATGCAGGCTACTGCTACCTTGATGAGAGACTAAAGTGACCTTCAGCTCTCATCGTGATTCGAGCTCTTAGAAACCACTTTTAGTCCATGCGCCTCTAAAGGCCTAACGACGCTAGGTCTCCTGAGCACAGAGAGCAGTAAGTAGCCAATCCCAGCTATAGCGATTAAGCTACTTACCGTTATGCTGATTGTCATTGCAATCCATGCGGGCAGAGCATTCAGAATGTCTGGGGGACTGAAGTTGAAGACTAGCGAAAGATAACCTCCGACTATGAAGCCAACAGGCAAGGCCCCTACGACGCAAGCCACAAATTGCCGCCTCCTTAGAAAGAAAACCAAGCTTGCAGCAATCAGATTGGCAATGGGACCAAAAATCACGTCTTGGATTCCAATGTAAACGTAAGCATTTGTTAAGAAGCAGCCGAAAGTCACTCCAAGGACTACAGGCCACCCCAGCAAAGCGGCAAGCGCAATCAAGCAGTCAGCAACTCGCAACTGAATCGGCCCATAGACAGTGGGATTTCCAACGGAAAACGACTGCACGACGTTCATAATAACATATAATGCTGCAAAAACGGCTGAAAGCGCCACATCCCTACTATCAGACCTCACTCCTAAATCCTCCAACTCCGGGGTTTGCTACAGCGGAACGGGTGGAGGGCCACTCACCCGCCAGACAACGCTAACCAATAATCTGGAGCTATTAAACCTTGTTGAAATCGGTTCTGTAAAGTCTTTGTCGGATATGGGGTTCATGTGAATTTTCGTCGGATAACATTCTGACAACGAGCCTAGCGTTAATCTGCACAATAGAGCCCTATCAACTTCCATTTTTCTTGTGTCAAGGAGAAGTCAATCGTGGAAAAGCCTTTATGCGAACCTCAAGAATCATGGCTTGAGGATTGGAAACTACTGACTTTCAGGAACGGTTTCATCGTAGGCATGTTTTCCGCACTCATTCTTCAACTAGGGATAATCAAAATCACAACAGCAATGCAGAATTTCATACTCATTATTCTGCTCCTAACTGGTATTGTGGTTTCAATTAATCAGGCCTTCAGAAGAAAAGCACTACTCAGTCCATCGTGGGATGGTTTCATTTCAGGATTCGGAACGTTGATCGGCATAATAAACTTGATACTTCCACAATTGTCAATTCCATGACGTTTCAGTCCTACAATACTACGTCTCATTGGCGAAATCGAAAAGACAGATACAGAGGTTTCCCACCAAACGAAAGTTTACAGGGAGAAAAACCAAACAAAGAGTTTACAGAACCTTGAAACCGCATTATTACGTGCTCGCCGACCTCACTTAAGAAAAACAGTTCCAGCGTGCCAAGCACTCTCAATCAGTTGGAGGTTCCTATGACGACATCCATTGAACAAGCAATGCGGCGAAAGTAGAAATCGCCACCAACCCAGAGATCGCTACCACAACTTGCCTCTCAGTTAAGGGACGATGATAAGTCACAAGAGTCAACAAGCTTCTAATATGGTTTGAAATAAGCCTTGTCCCCTCAAGAGAAACGCTTGCCCTTGCGCGATAGAAGAAGTAAGTCAACAGGATAAGCGACGAATTGAGAACGTAAGGAAGAATAGAAATCATCAAATTAGACTTCAAATCGGAGATAATGGCAAACGCTGCCAACGTCATCCCAATAGCAAATGAGCCGGAGTTACCGACGAAAATCTTGCCTCGGAAGTTGAGAACAGCAAGCAGGAGCCAAACAGCCAATGGACCATACAAAAGAATCGCATGCGACCCTGAAATAATAGTTGCCCCGATCATTACTATTGCCGGGCAGATCGTTTCCAAGCCGTTCAATCCGCCAAGCTGGTTCACAGTGTTGGTTATTATGGTTACAAGCAATGGAACAATCAGAAAGTAGTAGTAGACTCCAAAATCTATGGTTCCGAGGGCAGGAATCGCTATGGATGTACGCAGCCCTAGTCTTGACGCTAGGGAGACAAGAGGGATAGCCGCTATCAATGGCAGAAATGCCTTATATCTCCACTTGACGTCGATCCAGTCGTCCAGTAAACCCATGAACCCCCCAAACAGAATGCAGGCCGCCAATGTCAAGGGAGCAGATACTCCCTTCGAACTCTCAGCTACGATATCAAAAAAATATATGAAAAAAAGATACGTTGCGCTGAAAAGCACGTAGAAAACGCCCAGACCGTTTGGAACCAAGGGATGATTTGGCTTATGCTGGTCAGGAACCTTTGGAAACAAGACAACTCGCCTTTAGGGTGTTCGATAATAGTTATAATATTTAGCATAGTCGACTTCGTAAAGACAAACTAACGGCACAATCGCCGTACCATATCTATCATAGGCTGTCTGTGGATCCAAGTGCAATCCGGCAATATAGGCAGGCTTAAAGTACACTGGTTCTAGGCCGGCTTCATCCGGAGTGACTCCGTTTTCATCGCACCATAACTGTTTTCCCCAGCTTAACAGCTTGTATATGGTAGCGTTCTTTTCAGACTCATACCAGACCCAGCTGTTCCCTGTGAAATTGGCAAACTTCGTATCATCGGTCCATGCCGACTCCTCGTCAATGTAACCCTCACGTATAAATCTGTCACGGGCCCCACCAGAGATCTTTGCCATCCAATTCCATTTTCCTTCATCTCCATAGCCTACCCATGCAGCCAGAGTAGTGCCACTCGAACTTGACAGCCCAAGTGTCGTAAACACCAGAACATACTTTGCTTTATACGTTTTATCTAGCATCTCCACGGCTTGCGTCTCATTAGCCATGAAGACGAATCCGATGTTCTGTATTTTTTCTTCGTCTATCGTTGCGTTGTCCGCAAGTGACGTTACGTTGCCCAGCATCGTCAGCCAGTATCCATAGTCCCACCAAGCGCACACAACAATGTCCTTGTTCTGGAAGTTGTTCAAGTATAGCAGCATGTCAAGCCATTCTCTAACAGGTTCATTAGGTCTTAATGGCAAACTCGCTGATGTAATAGTTGTCGGGATGTAAGCCTGCGAGTACACTCTAGGCTCTCCACCTGCCTGCGGCGAAAAGGCAAAACTCGTCATCAAGATTATGAATATTAGGAAAACAGCGGTTCCACTGTACTCCTTTCCAACGTGTTCGAGTGCAAATCTTCTCTTGATTGCGAGCTTAGGTGGCTCTTTCAATAACGTCGCGAAGGGTTTCAGGACACCCACGACTCCAACGGCAGCCAGCAACCCAAACGCTGGTGCCAAGATGACTAACAGGCGAACCATCGAGGAAGCAAAGTAGAGAGAAGTCAAACCGAAGATCAGCAAGAACAGATTCTTGTTAGTGAGATTCCTTGAAACGAAGAACAAACCCGCAACGAAGAAGACGATTACTATGCCCAGATCAAAATAGACAGAGCTCCAAGATGATATTCTGTGCTCAGCAACTGACTGGACGAGCGGATTCGTTTCTCGCAAGAATGGATCCAGAATTGTCAAGAACTTGCCAGCTATGCTATGCATGTAACCCAAGGTCCACAAGGTTGCGAAACTGCCCACTAAGGCTAGCATGATCATGCCAAAGAACAGAACCCTTTCTCTTACAGATCCTAAGCCGCGAATCATCTCGCTTAAGCAGAGCAGAACAAACATGCCTGCCACGGGTAGAACCGCAAAGCTTGTCAAGTATCCTACCGCGATGTATGGATTGTTAATGGAGACTAGTAGCCCCAAACCAAAAGTGATGCTGTATGCAAGCAGAAGACGCCGTGTATACCGTCTCAATAGAAGCAAGACGAAAACAAAAAGTACAGTCAAGTCTATGAGATAGTATGCTGTACCCCAACCCATTATGAAGTAGGCCAGAGTTAGCCCAGAGCCCAAGGAATATTTCACTGTTGAGCCAAATGATCTTCCTTCGTCAACGGCTCTCAGAAACAGGAAGCTGAACAGGACCAGTGAAAAGAGTCCGACTGTTTCGGTGTCGAAGAAGCCCAAAGCAGTTCTCTGGATAACAGATGGACTCAGAGCCAAGAATAAGGCTGCCAACATCCCAACAGCTTTCCCTCCGATATCTTTCCCAAGGAAATAGAGCACCAAGACTGTCAACGTACCCAATATTGCAGGTATGATGGCGCAGAAACTCATTAGATCAATGTTAACGCCGAAGAAGGAAATTATCTGATAGAAGAATGCCGCAGTCATAGGTAACGATGACAAAGACCCCGCCATGTTTATTCCTCCCGGATACCAACGTTGATAGTCAACCCATTGCTCTGGCCAGTAGGGCGAGAGCAGCCCGTGCTCAACCATGTATTTCGTAAGACTATACTGATAATAAGGATCGAATTCGGACAGGTGAATAGAATTCGTCTGCATTTCCCAACGGATAGGCAACATCCGTATGGTGAAAGCGATAAACAATATGAGAACCAAGGCTGAGAAGGTCAGTAATGAATCATGGCTCGTTTTGACCCGCAGTTTTCCTAGCCCTTTTAGACCGCTAACAAGGCGCTCCTTGGACACGATTTCCGAAAGCTTCATCTGACCTTCATCTCTCCTACTGAGATTATGGAGGTCTTTAATTATCCTTACGGTCAATTATCAAACCGCATTATGCCCTTCACCTAGGAATCCTAGAATGTCTGCAATAGCGCGAGATCACGTTGCTATGTTGCGAGTTTTCTCTTGTAACCAAATTCCTCTGGGTCATATAGCGGGAATGGCTTTATCTGTGCTTTGACCTGCTTGTCCCGTATCTTGACATGCACGACGTTTCCTTCTTGAGCTTGGGCCACTCCCACGTAACCCATTCCTACGCCGCACCTGAGTAGCGGAGAAAAGGTTCCGCTCGTCAGATGACCTATTCTCTCACCTCTTTCATTGAAAATCTCGTGACCAGATCTGGGAATGCCCTGCTCAACCATTACGATTCCGATGCGCTTTCTTCTTAGTCCTTCATTTTTCTGCTTAAGCAATGCCTCTTTTCCGATGAAGCTGTCTTTTTGGAACTTCACCACGAAATCTAGCCCTGCCTCAAGAGGAGTCACGCCCTCATCAATGTCGTTGCCATACAGGCATAATCCGGCTTCAAGTCTCAGCGTGTCTCTTGCCCCCAAGCCGCACGGTTCTATCCCAAGAGGCTTGCCAGCCTCAAGAATAGCATTCCACACTTCTATCGCCTTATCGGGAGCTTCAACCGAAGCACCCCATATTGAAATCTCGAACCCGTCTTCCCCAGTATACCCTGTTCGAGCGACAAGAGCTTCTGCACCTGCAATATCAACATGGGCACATTTGAACCGTTCAATCCTGCTCAGCTCCTTTGAAGAGATCTTCCGCAAAGCGTCCGTCGCATTCGGGCCTTGGACTGCAAGCATGGCTACATTATCAGATATTTCCTCAATCTTTACTTCTAGGGATTCGGAATTTTGGACCAGCCAACGATGATCCTTTTCTCGATTACCTGCATTGAAAACTACCAGGAATTTTTGAGTCTCCAGCCGGTAAAAAACGAGATCGTCGACAATGCCGCCGTTCTTGTTGCACATGACGGTGTATTGTGCACTATTGGGAAGAAGCTTGGAAACGTCGTTCGTCATGATCTGATTCAGCAGATTTTCTGCATCGGTGCCCGAGACCATTACCCGTCCCATATGGGAGACGTCGAATAGGCCAACGCTATTGCGCACGGCCAGATGCTCTGGGATTATGCCCCTGTAATATAGGGGCATTTCGAAACCAGCAAAACTCGTGATTTTCGCCGTTTCTCTATGCACTTGATGGAACTGCGTTATGCGAGTTCTCTGCCCCAAATGCTCCTCCCCATTATCTATCTTATGGGTTTTACGTCAACGTCTGTTGGTACTAGTAAAAGCTTCTTTCTACACTTTGGGCACTTGCCATCGTGCTCATGTATGATTTCATCAGGAGGCCGGAGTTCAGGGCCTTCATACAATATGTGGCCACACCCTTGACAGACAACACGCTGAGGCACGATAATGCACGCTCTCAATAACACAAGGAGTTAAGACACTATTGGAATATTTATTGGTTGCTAAGATTGCCATGCAGGTTCACTTCTTCTTTCCGAACAGGCCTTTCTCTTCAATGTGACGGACCATAATCTTTCTTCAGGTCTTGCATGTTCCGAGACCATTCAGCAAGCCATCTTCTTGTCCGGAACATGCTTGGATCGGAGGTCTTGTCCGCAAAGGATTTCTTCGAGAATCGCTCCTGACATCGAATCGTGGCCTGTGCTAAGAAAATGGGAAAATACACGCTTGTCATTACTGAGAAGCCCAGCGCGGCCCAAAGAATCGCCCTCGCTCTTGATACAAGGGGGGCGCCTCAAAGAAAGAGTAAAAGGCGAGTACCATACTATGTTGCAAGGCGCGACGGGGAAATAGTTGTCGTTTCCGCACTGGGGCACTTATACAATGTTGCCGCAAAGGGAAAAGGCAGAACATCCTACCCGATCTTCGATTTTGAGTGGGTCCCTGTCTACGTTGCTGAAAGAGGAAAAAATCGAGTGCGTTCGTGGCTTGATGCTATATCGGACCTTGCAAGAGATGCTGATGTTTTCATAGACGCTTGTGACTACGATACGGAAGGAAGTATCATTGGGTACAACATAATCAAATATGCGTGCGGGAACAAGGAGGCGAATGCCAAACGCATGAAATACTCAACGCTCACGGAAGAGGAACTGAATAGGTCCTACGCAACGCTGCTTCCACATCTGGATTTCGCACTTATAGAAGCCGGTCTCACAAAACATGAGATCGACTGGCTCTATGGAATAAACCTCTCGCGGGCCCTGACAGTAGCAGCCAAGAACTATAGCGGAAACTACGCGACACTTAGCACAGGAAGAGTGCAAGGTCCCACATTGGAGTTCATCGTCTCAAGAGAGAGAAGCATAAGAAGCTTTGTGCCGACTCCTTTTTGGGAAATACGAGTTAAAGTCGAAATAGACGGGAAAACCTTCGAGGCCCAACATGAAAAGGAAAAAATCGAAACCAAACAGGAAGCAACGAACATCATACGGGCATGCGAAGAAAAGGAAGGACAGGTTGAAAGAGTGAATGCTAAGCAGTATCAACAGGCATCTCCGACACCGTTTGATCTGAGTTCCTTACAGAGAGAAGCTTACCGAGTTTTTGGATACGCCCCAAGAACAACGGCGAACATTGCCCAGCACCTCTATTTAGAAGCGCTGATCTCTTACCCACGAACCAGCAGTCAGAAGCTCCCTTCAACAATCGGCTACGAAGAAATACTCAGAGGCCTCAATAAAGTGCCCCAATATCGAAAGCTTTCAGAAGAGCTTCTTGCTGAACCGATACTGAAACCCAATGAAGGGAAGAAACAAGATCCTGCACACCCAGCTATCTATCCGACAGGAAAGGTGCCGGCAAGAATCTTGGCTAGGCCTGAAAAGAATACGCTGGATCTCATCACACGAAGATTCATGGCAGTCTTCGGTGAACCAGCAATAAAAGAAAGTACAAGGATCGTCATAGAAATCGGCCGTGACCATTTCAATTTAACTGGAGATAGGCTCCTGAAAATTGGCTGGCGACACTTCTATGAACCTTTCTTAGGATCAGGTGAACATCCGTTGCCTTTGGTCAAGGAAGGTCAACTTGTCACGGTCAAGGATTTGATTTTGGAGTCTGGGTTCACGAAACCGCTGCCAAGATTCAATCCCAGCAGCATCCTGAAGGAAATGGAGAAAGCAGAGATCGGTACTAAGGCGACTAGGGCAGACATCGTGCAGACGCTGTATGACAGAGAATACATCAAGAATGAGAAAATCGAGTTAACAGAGCTCGGTCTCAAAGTCTATGAAGTTCTAGAAGAACATTGCCCAACAGCGGTTTCTGTGGAACTCACAAGAGGACTCGAGGAGAAGATGAATAGCATCCAGATGAATAATGAAAAAAGAGAAAGGGTCATAGCAGACGCCGTTGAAATCCTCAAGCCAGTAATGGAAAAACTGAGAAGAGAAGAAAAAGCAGTAGGGGAACAGCTGAGTCTGGCTGTGAGAAAGGCGAGAATGGAAAAGGGAATGATAGGTTCGTGCCCAACATGCCATACGGGCAAGTTGATTACACTATATTCGAGGAAAACTGGAAAACGCTTCATCGGTTGTACCAATTACTTTAAGGGACTATGTAGAACGTCATTCCCGTTACCCCAGAAAGGTAGGCTGAAACCAACAGGCAAAACCTGCTATAGATGCGGATGGCCTACAATACTAGTCATAACAGAAAAAAGACATAACTGGACCTTGTGTTTCAATCAACAGTGTCCCTCAAAAAAGGAGGGCAAGAAGAGAGTTGAAATGCAGAATATGTGATAAGGAAGCGGGCGTGAGCAAGTACTGCGATTCCCATGCAATGGCCTATGAAAAGATAACTCAGGAATACCATTCGTGGAAAAAGGCCTTAGATGTCTCTTGGAAAGAGTATTTAAGCGAGATTGCAAAGAATCCATTGACAGGTGAATGGGCGAGAGAAGTGGCTCAGCACTTGATTACGACTGGAGGAAACTAGAATGTCACGGAGAATCAAGAGGGAGATTTCGTCTCTTT
>CAZDNV010000020.1:0-23744 GCA_964506875.1 uncultured Candidatus Bathyarchaeia archaeon | reverse complement strand
GAAGTGGCTCAGCACTTGATTAGGACTGGAGGAAACTAGAATGTCACGGAGAATCAAGAGGGAGATTTCGTCTCTTTCATTTTCATTGAACAAGCTCTACCGAAGAATCTCAACAACAAAACCTTCGGCTCTTATTCTTTCCATAGTTGTCATGTCCATAGCTGTATTCCTCTTCGGAGGAGGCTTATATGACATAATAATGAAGCCTTATCCAGCGGTCTACTATGGCGGGCGATTTCTTTTTCTTCTTCCGCGCCTCTCAGAACAGTTTGTTGCAGATAGCGTTTCAGCAATGATTCTCTATTCATTTGGCATTGCTGGCTTGGTGATCGTGTATCAGAGCACAAAGTATGCGACCAGACCGAGACAGGCTTACATGATGTTTCTCGTAGGAGTCATTCTGCTGTTCTTGGCCTACATGCTCCTCGAAGCGACAATACAGCTTAAGCTTGGAGGGTAATAGGTTACCAGGGATTGCTTTTCAAGTCCAGCTTGTAGGCAGCAAAATTCGTCAATAGATGGAGCGGTGGAGTTATCAGCATAACTGCCAGAACCAGCTCCCATGATATAAGTGGCAAAATAACTGGGATCGAGAAGAGAATAGCTCCGAGAATAAAGTCAACTTGGTCAATGATTGGCAGCAGTTCGCCGGGAGCAAGCCCGATCCTCCTCTTCACAAAGGCTGCTAGCAGATCTCCGAATAACGCCCCGAGAGACATCAGCAAGCCGAAGAGAACGTGATAATGGAAGAATACGCTCTCTATTAAGCCCACTGCAGTTCCAAAGGCAAGTCCAAAGAAGAGGCCGCGGAAAGTCTTGTTCATTCCGAAAATGGGCTTTCCGTCAAGGAAGTTCTTACCGAAATCTATGGGCAATCCCCCACCAGCAATTACCGGAATTGCATTTGCACAATAGGCCGGAAGAATGAGCTTCAATGCATCAGTAACTAATCGGGCTATTTCCATGTTTATCACAATCAGCGATCTGAGCATTCATGTAATCCTGATTCTTCCAGTTTCAAACGGCAGCTCTTAGTCTGAACTTTGGATCGGGTCTTCTCCAAAGTTGCCTGAACTATCTTTGAGGATTCTGTAGGTTTCATGCTTATTATCGTATCAGACCAGAATGTCAGAGTCCTTGTTGCTACAGGCTCTACTCCTGCATAATCCTTCTTGAAGGCTGCTCGAACTTGGCTGACGATCAGAAGTACGATTCTCTTTGCCTTTGCGTCCTGTGCCAAAGATGCTAATTGCCTATTCAACTCGCGATTTAGCTTAAATCCTTTTTTTGGTGATTCAGCAACCTTTGCACGATAGAGCGATGTGATGGTATCAACTACCACGAGCGCGAATTTTCCGTCCACAAGATCTGCCAGTCGGTCCAAGATCATAGTTTGTTCTCGAAAATCCGTTGGTCTCACTAGAATTATCAGTTCGGCAACTCGCTGCGACTTAGATGCTATCTGAAATAGCCGTTGGGCGGAGAATGTGTTGTCGCAGTCTACGTACATCGTCTTGTAGCCTAGATTTGCACAACTGACGGCACATTGTAGGGCTAAAGTTGTCTTTCCTGTCTCGGCCGCCCCATAGATCAAGCTAACACTTTCTGACGGGAAGCCGCCATCCAGCATTTTATCAATAGTCATGCAACCGGTCGGGATTTTTCGCAGCACGTTAGTGCACATCAACTAATATAAGCCACGAAATTAATAGTTTGTCTGGCATCTAAGGATTGTAAGAATAGGAACAGACATGAAAGCAAGTATCGCCGTCTCAACAGTCTCAGGAAAAGCCTACTATCTGATTCTCAAGCAACTTCGGGAAAAGGGCATACCCTTCGTAAGTCTGACACCAGGTGAACCTGTTCCGGCAGAGATCAAGGCTGTGATAACAACGGAAAAGGAAAGGCAGCAAGTATGCCATGGAAAGGTTCTAACATATAGTGAAGGAACAGATTTGGAGGCATTGGTTAGCTATGTGCTGCAAATCATTCAAGGAAAAGAACGCTATGAGAGACTCACTATCGGTGTGGATCCAGGCGAAGTCCTCGGATTAGCAGTGTTGGCAGATGAAAAGGTTATCGAAACGGAAAATTGCTTCAGCGTTGACGAAGCAGTGGAAAAGATAAAAAGCATCCTCAAGAACATTGAGAACTCTCACACGACCTCAGTCTCAGTGAAAGTCGGCGACGGCGTTCCAGCATATAAAGAGAAACTATTGATCGTGTTGGACAAAGCGTTACCCCAATACGTAGCGTTGGAGAGCGTGAGTGAAGCTGGCACTAGTCGCTACCTAAATGAAACCAAGTACAGAAGGGGATTAAGAGACATGATCTCTGCAATAAAAATAGCTGGAAGGAATGGAAACACGTACGAAAGGAGGAGAACTATTGATTCGAACAGTTGAAAAAGGCAAGACTCTACTGGTCGACGGCCCAGCGTCAGTTGCAGTTGCTTCAGGCACGGTTGAAGTGTTCGGCGCCAGACTCAGTAGTGCAAGCAAGGTCGTTATTCGTGAAGGGAAGAGACTGCCATTTGCTGTTATAGAAAAAGCTACATTTGAGATCCAATTGGCAGAAAAGGCGAATCTGGAGGAAGCTGACGGAAACACGATTCCGCTATCTTGGGCCCAGGCACTTGAAGAGACACTGAATTTGCAGCGCAAACCAGCAACGTTGATGGTGCTAGGCTCTGCAGATTCTGGAAAGACGAGCTTATGCACGTACATCGTGAATAGAGCATTGCTTCAGAAAAGAAAAACTGCAATACTCGACGGGGACTTGGGACAATCTGACATAGGACCACCATGCACAGTGGCCTACACTTTTGTGACAAAGCCCATAACCGACCTATTTGATCTTCGAGCAAAGAACGCCGTCTTCATCGGTACAACTTCTCCAAACTGCGCCACTGAAAAAGTGATAGAAAGCTTGGCATCTTTGAAGAAGGAGATCTTAGCCAATAATCCTGACCTGATCATCGTGAACAGCGACGGTTGGACACAAGGAGAAGAAGCCGTCAAGTACAAAGTCCAACTTGTTGAGGAGATTAGCCCGGACATCATTGTATATATCCAGCAAAAGGATGAGTTGACACCTCTCATGAGATCTCTTGAAAGATTCAGAGGAGTCGTCGTAGACTCACCTTCGCTTATCTGTCTCAGAAACAGAGAAATACGAAAAAACCTTCGAGAATTAGGGTACATAAAATATTTGAGAAATGCGAAAATGCAGTCATTTCCGCTTGGATGGCTTAAGGTCGAAGGCAGTGAGCTTCTTGACTTAAACAGAACACGCCCAAGCATGAAGGAAGCAAGCAGGATCTACGATCTTTTAGGAATGAAACCGCTGCACTTGGCAGAACGGGATGACAGAGTCACAATAATAATAGGGAAGAGACGTTGGATTAGTGCTGAAAACCTGAGGAAAATTGAAGAGATCCTGAGAAAAAAGGTAGTTCTAATCCGGAAGGGTGAAGAAGAAGGGCTAATTACATCACTTTGTGATGCAGAAAGAAAATTCCTGGGTATAGGCATCCTGAAAGAGATCGATTACTTAAGGAAAACTATCAAAATATCGACATCTGTTCCTTCAGACATAGCGGTGGCCACAATAGGGAAGGTGAAACTGGACAAGAACATGAAGGAGACCCCTGCATTCGAAGAAGAAAATCCACCGGATTTCACACGATTTAGCAAGCTGTTTTGAAGAAATGGCGAATCTCCTGCCCGACGATGCCATCCTTATCAGGAAGTATTGATAGCCTCACGCGAATCCAAGAAGGCAGGAATCGCTGGATATAGGGAGAGGAAAAACGATCGTCAAGAAACACCATCGCACCTCTGTCTTCAAGGGACCTCATAGGCCTTCCAGCAGCCTGAGAGGCCTTCTTCATCGCCGGAAGAACATAACCGTACTCATACCCGAGCCCAGGGAAGCTCTTTTCAAAATAGTCAATCTGTGCCTTTACTTTCGGAGTTGGCTCTGCATAAGGCAACCCAACAATTACCACAGAGTCCATCTCATTGCCTGGGAAGTCTACTCCTTCTGAAGATCGCCCACCCTGGACTCCAAGCAATGCAGCGCCCCCATGCATGGAATATGACTTGAAGTCAGCCACCATTTTCTCGTTTTCCTTAGAATCCATGCTTCTGTGTTCACAAAAGAGAGGCCGATTCAACGCTTTCTTCAGTCCCTCGGCTAGCAGCCTGCCCAAAACCTCGAAGGATGGCGCAAAGATCCCTGTGTTCGCTGGCGTATGCGTAGCGACCTCCCCTATTCTTTTGACTATTTTGTTGTACATTTCAGGCGTCCTTTTCTGCATCGCTGTCGTGACACCACTGGATATAAGTGCGAGAACGTGCTCTTTCGGAAATGGCGAAGGCACGATTGCTCTTACAGTGTTTTCTGGAAGTCTCGTTATTCTCTGATACGCTTCAAGCGGTTGCAGTGTTCCAGACATGATGACGTTGGAGTATACTGAAGAGAACACTGGTGCAGTTGTTTTCGAAGGATCCAGAGCCACTATCCCAAGCCTTGCAGTGAGCGTCCCCTGCTTGGATCTATACTTGCTCACCAAGTTCACAAGTGATTGATCTTCAAGGGTTTCAAACCACTTGAGCAGGAAACAGGCAGTTCCATGAATAAAAGAGCGTGGAAACTCCCCATCGTTAAGCAAGGTTCGCTTGATTAAAACACCAGTCTCTTGCATTAGTCTAAGGAATGCTTGCGGATTGCTGATGCCGGCTTCGTCCTGGATGAAGTCTATCAAGAATTGCGGAGAGACCCGAGCTTCTCTCTCAATTTTCTCAGCCATTTCTTCGATTTTACCTCTAAGAATCTTTATGAAATGGGCAACATCATCGTAATGGAATTCTCGGGCTTCAGCTTCTGCTTGCTTTAGGACGAATAGAGACAGAGTACTACTCTCAATGTCGACTGCTACTTCTGGCAGGTTATGTGCTTCATCAACAATAAGAATTGTCTTCTGAAGTGGAGCTTCCAGGCTTCTAAGAAAGGCGTTCCGGATTGCAGGATCGAATACATAAAGATAGCTCATCGCGACAACATTCATGCTTGCTAGTGATGATTTCACTACTTCGTAGGGACAGAACCCTCCCCTGTTGCATATCCTCTGAATCTCGGAAGCTGTACATGCGTGGCAAGCAATCTGTTGTTGGGTTTCCATGTATTGTCTCGTATGCTTTTCAATATTCCTGTAGTATGAGCATCTGTTTTTCGTCTTGAGTAGTTCACAGATATCCATGACTTCACGCGTGTCCAAAGCGTGATTGGCAATGAGCTGATTTAGACACATTTCGCGGCGGCCACGAAGAGACACTCCTGAGACTTCCTGTTTCCTCGAAATGGCCTTCAATTCCTCTATTACACGGTCATGTTGACGATGCGTTCTAGCTGCATACAATATTTTCAGTTCCTTACTCATGGCACTTGGCAGGCATGCAGATAAGGCAGCTGCGGTCTTGCCCAAGCCATTACATCCTTCAATGAGAACTGAATGCCCACTCTCAACTGCCTCAAAAACGGTCTCAACGAATTCATCTTGGTAAGGCCTCACTGTTGGATATGGAAAATACTTGACAATCTCCTTATTCAGTTTGATCATTCTTGTCACAGTCGAATTTTAGCAAACAGACGCTCGTTTGCCCCATGCGATCTCTAAGGCAAGTTTCAGTCTCCCGAGCATATCTCATTTTTCCGAAATGGTAACACATAATGTGTCATGGGGTCTCCTAGGCTGGGAAACGACCCGTGACCATATTCAGAAGGTAACAGACCCAATGAATGCATATCTGAGGATGCTGATTTATGATTGATAGCTTTCTACAACCTCCTCAGGATACTCGGCGGGCAGTTCTCGATCATTCGGTTGCATCGCCTTTTGAAAACGATAAATAGTGAATACATGAAGCTACTAATAAGCAATGGTGGACCTTGGCATGGAACGTGCAAGAATCGTCAAAGATGAAATAGTTGAGCAGAACATAAATTTTCTAGTGGTATATGTTGAAACCGCAAATTCATGCTTGATCCTGTTGAGCGAAAGAGAGGATAAGCTTGGGACGATGGCTATTGCGGTTCCCAAACCCAGAGATTCGGTTGGTCAACCTACATCTTCCGTTCTGCTGGGTGACAGATACGTGATTTCCGCCCGCATGTTTGCTGAATATGTAGCTGCAAGAAAAGAGAAAATTGCAATAGTCTCAGTCTATCTTGAGACTGCAAGCGAGCAACATGTACAGTCGGTCTTTAAAAGACTAATCGAAAAGATCGATTATAAAGAAGCTGAGCCACGACGCGAGGAGGCGATGGCATGAACCTTAGAGAGTTCCTGACGCAGATGGAGAAAGAAGGAGAAATTCTGCACGTCAGAGACCAAGTATCAGCAGTTCACGAGATTCCTTACTTAATGAAGAATTTTGATGTTCAAGGGCCGATTTTGCTGTTTGAGAAAGTAAAAGGTTTCAGAAGCAAAGTGGTAGGAAACGTTTGTGGGACCCGACGTCGGATCTGCTCTGCGCTCGGAATTCATGAAGATGAGCTGTATACTAAGCTAACTGAGGCGTGGCAATCAGGAAGTGAACCGAAAGTCATTGCTGACGGAGAGGTCAAGGAAACCGTCGAAAAGGAGGTTGACTTGACAAAGTTCCCCTTCTTGAAATACTTTGAAAAAGACGCTGGGCCCTACATTACCTCGGCAATCGTCCATGCACGAAGCCCTGATAGAAAGGTTGAGAACGTATCAATACACCGCCTTCAGGTCCTGGATAGAAATCATCTGGCAATTCGGCTGGTGCAAAGGCATCTTTTCAAGTTGTGGAACTTGGCAAAAGAGTCCGGTAAGGATTTGGACGTAGCGATCTCAATCGGTGTTCATCCAGCTGTCTTGCTTGCTGCGTCATCGCCTGTTCCTTTTGGAGTAAGCGAATTCCACGTAGCCAACTCATTGATGAGTAACGGCCTTAGACTCATAGAGTGTTTGAGTGTGGAAGCACATGCCCCTGCAGAAGCTGAGTTGGTCTTGGAGGGCAGGATTTCCACCACTGAAGAGGTTGCTGAAGGCCCTTTTGTTGATATCACTGGAACATATGACATTCAGAGAAAGCAACCTCTCGTTGAGATAATAGGTGTGCTTCATCGCAAAGACTATCTTTACCAAGGACTTCTGCCATCTGGGGCTGAGCATAGATTGCTGATGGGTTTGCCCCACGAAGTCTTGATTTGGGAAAGCATGTCAAAAGCAATCTCCAAGGTTCACGAAGTCAACCTTTCTGCTGGAGGTTGTGGATGGCTTCATGCAGTTGTTGCTATTGATAAACAGGTTGACGGTGACGGTAAGAACGCTTTGTTGGCTGCTTTTGCGGCGCATCCGAGTTTGAAGCATGTTGTAGTTGTGGATTCAGACATCAATGTGTTCGATCCTTCTGACGTAGAATGGGCGATTGCTACTCGCTTCCAATCCAGTGAAGACTTGGTTGTTATTGAGAATGCGCGAGGTTCCACTTTGGACTCTTCAGCAAATCAAGACACAGGACTGACAAGCAAGATGGGTATGGATGCAACTAGACCACTCACCAAACCTAGAGAGAAGTTTGAACGTGCAAGAATCCCTACCAGCGGCAGTGCTAAAAGCATTCTGCGCACCCTGCAAACCAAGTGAGAAGAAACTCGATGCCTTCCTGAATGCGATTATCGAACAGAATGGAGTTATTAAGACTGTGAAGAAGAAGGAACAAGAAAAAGATACCCTGTCATTGAAAGTCGAGGATGTAATGGTTAGAGAGGTAATCAGCGTAAGCGAGAGTTCCTCGGTCAAGGAAGCCGTTCAAATCATGAACAAATTCGAAATAGGCTGTCTAATAGTAACTAGCGAGGGAAAGGCTTCAGGCATAGTGACGGAAAGAGATGTTTTAAAAAGAATCGTCGCTAAAGTGAAAGATCCAAACAAGACTAAGGTCAGCGAGATCATGACAAGTCCGCTGGTGGTTGTTGAACCCAATATGGACTTAGATGAAGCGGTCAAGTTGATGTTTCAGATGAAAATCAAAAAGCTGCCAGTCGTTGTTGGAAAGCGGCTTGTTGGTTTGGTCTCCCTCACAGATATTGCACGCTTCCAACCCCAAATCACCAGCGTTCTAAAGCAGCTTGCCGCTACAAAGACGGCACCGAAAAGCATGAAGAAGGTCATTGACTATTACGTAGTCTAGCAGCCAGGTTTTCTGAACGTTTTCTCGACGAAGTTTAAATCTCCTGCAGAGCTCTACTCAATCTTGACGACAGATGAAGACACTGACCCTAGCTGTTGATCCACAAAAGCCTGACATAGAAAGGATCAGGAGGGCAGCAGCCCTCATCAGAAGAGGCGGGTTAGTGGCTTTTCCAACTGAGACAGTCTATGGACTAGGAGCAAATGCACTTAACGAAAAGGCGATCCTCGCCCTTTTCGAGGCAAAGAAAAGGCCACTTGACAACCCGCCGATAACTCACATTTGCTGTCGGAAGGATGTTCACAAGCTAGTCCAAAAGATTCCATCCAATGCTGACAAAATCATGAGGAAGTTCTGGCCTGGCCCCTTGACACTGGTCCTTGAACGTTCAGAAGCAGTGCCAGCAATTACCGTCGCCGGCTTGAGTACGATTGCGATTAGGATGCCTAAACACAACGTTGCTCTAGCTTTGATTAAGGAAAGTGGCTGCCCCATTGCCGCACCAAGCGCTAATCTTGCTGGCAAGCCCAGTCCTACTTCAGCAGCACATGTCCTACAGGATTTGAATGGGCGCATCAATGCGGTTCTGGATGCTGGACCGACTCAGATAGGACTGGAGTCAACAGTCTTGGACTTAACTGTCAGTCCACCTGAAGTCTTGCGCCCAGGCGGAACACCATACGAGGATCTAGTGAAAGCCCTTGGAAGAGTAAAGCTTAGCCCTGTCGTAGTTGCTTCGAAGACTCCCATGATTGGTGAAACCCGTTCGCCTGGCATGAAACATAGGCACTACGCGCCAAATGCTCCAATGACCCTAGTTGAGGGAAAGGCTGAGGACATCGTCCGCAAAGTGAGTGAACTAGCTTTGTCTCAGAAAAAGGAGGGAAAGAAAGTTGCTGTACTTGCTACTGATGAGACGATCAGCCGGTATCAAGCCGATGTTGTGAAGTCGATGGGCACCAGACGCGATTTATCGAACATTGCACAGAATCTCTTCAAAGCCTTGAGAGAGATTGACCTTGAAAACGTTGACGCCATTCTCGCCGAAGGTGTACCTTCTAAAGGCTTGTGGTTAGCAGTCATCAACAGATTGCGCAAAGCTTCGGGATACAGAATCGTCAAAACATGACCTTTAGATGTCTACTCGTCAGAGAGTGTTATCCAAAGAGCACGCTATAAGGCCACCCATTGACATCAGCAACAATGTCTGCTGGCTTGGGTCCAGGGCTTCCTTGGCTATTGCCGGCTACGCCTGAAGAAGCGAGCGCGGCTTGCGCAAACCTGAAAGGGAAAGATGCTCACAGATCAAGTTAGCATCGGCATCTTAATGCCCTTCTTCCTGGCTAGGACTTGAGCTTTTTCATATCCAGCATCTGCATGTCTGACTATGGCCATGCCAGGGTCTGTTGTCAATACGGTTGAGAGACGTTTGTTCGCTTCTCTCGTTCCATCTGCTACCAAGCACATTCCTGCGTGTATGCTGTATCCTATGCCTACTCCGCCGCCATGGTGAACGCTAATCCAAGTTGCGCCTCCGACTGCATTTATCAAGGCATTGAGGATTGGCCAATCTGCAATTGCATCACTACCATCTTTCATGCCTTCGGTCTCGCGGTTAGGCGAAGCTACACTGCCGCCGTCTAAGTGATCTCTACCGATCCATACTGGTCCATCAAGCTGCTTCTTTGCCACCATGTCATTGATTATCTTCCCAAATCGTGCCCTTTCACCAAAGCCTAGCCAACAAACGCGTGCAGGCAATCCTTGGAACTTCACTTGCTTCTTTGCTTTCCCTATCCAGCGACACAACTCCTCGTTATAGGCGAATTCCTTCTGAACCACATCGTCAAGCCGGTAGATGTCCTCCGAGCTACCGACCAGCGAGGCCCAGCGGAAGGGGCCCTTCCCCTCACAGAACATTGGTCGCACGTACCGTTGCACAAATCCCGGGTAGGCAAAGGCTTCTCTAAAGCCAGCATCGCACGCTTGCTGCCTTAGGTTGTTACCATAGTCAAAAGTGACAGCCCCTTTTCTCATCATTTTAACCATGGTTTCAACCTGCGAGCGCATACTACTTGACGCTCTCTTGCGGTATTCGGTAGGATTGCTTGCTCTGAGATTGTCCGCCTCTTCCTTGGTCAAACCAGCAGGGTAATAACCATTCAATGGATCGTGAGCGCTTGTTTGATCTGTTAGGACATCTGGGACTATGCCTCTTCTCAGCAGTTCGGGATGTACTTCAGCTGCGTTTCCTAATAGCCCCACGCTCAGTGGTTTACCCGCTTCCTTGGCCTCCGAAACGAGATCGATGGCTTCATCTAGATCATTCGTCCATGAATCCAGATATTCGTGTCTGAGTCTGCGTTCAATGGCCCTTTTGTCAATCTCCACTACTAAGGCTACGCCGTCATTCATCGTTGTAGCCAGCGGTTGAGCGCCTCCCATCTCGCCTAAGCCGGCCGTCAGAACAAGCTTTCCGCGTAGACTCCCGCCGAAGTGCTCTTTAGCAACTGCTGCCAAGGTCTCATATGTGCCCTGTAGAATACCTTGTGTTCCAATATATGCCCATGAACCTGCCGTCATCTGTCCGTACATGATCAAACCCTTTTGCTCTAACTCGAAGAAGTAGTCCCAAGTTGCCCATTTCGGGACGAGCATGGCATTTACTATCAATGCTCTCGGGGCCCATTTATGAGTCTTAAAAACAGCTACTGGTTTGCCGCTTTGAACGAGCATTGTCTCGTTGGTCTCAAGGCCCACCAAAGTCTCCGCGATCTTCTCAAAGCAACTCCAGTTTCTAGCGGCCTTGCCTGTTCCTCCGTAAACTATTAGCTTCTCGGAGTCCTTAGCCACCTCGCTGTCAACAACATTGAAAAGCATACGTAGTGCTCCTTCGATCTGCCAGTTCTTACAATGCAGTTCTGAGCCTGTTAGGCATCTGATCGGCCTTTTGATCTCTATCAAGGGCATTTCACCACGTGTCACGACTTAGCCGAGACACACTTTAATCCTTTTACCCGAGCTAGCAACGATAATTGCTCCAAGGACCAGCCTCTTCGAAGGTGCTCCATGGCGCGCATGAACGAATATATCGTAGATCCTACAGAGAAAAAGACAAGCGTGGAATAGAATGACGATTGAGTGCGCGCTCTTCGATTTGTTAAGGTTGACGATTCAGAGGTATATGAGGCCGCCTTCTGCCTGCGCGCTAGGTGACACAAATTGTCGGATAGGGTGCAAATATTTCCTGCCCAGTGTTTCTTACTAGTTTACTTTTCATCAGAGCCAACATACGTCGTTTGGTTTGGAGCGCACGCACTTTTCAACATGAACGACGGTTTTTTATGAGAGACTGCTAGAAGAAGAGTGTAGGGAGGCAGATCAGAATGAGCTTGGTTTCAATAGGCCATAGCAAGGGAATAGTCGGTTCACCATTGGATTTCAGTGAAGCCGGGCTAGGCTCTGTGACAGAACTTGTCAGAAAGACAATGTGGGCTTCCTGTGATTTCAAAAGACTTGTCGAAGGTAAGAAAGTCCTGATAAAGCCAAATCTAGTCAGGTTCAATCAGTCCAGACCTTTCACAATCACCGATCCCAGGGTTATTTACGCAACGGCGTCTTTGGCGTGTGAGGCTGGTGCTGCTAGGGTTACGGTGGGCGATAAACCAGGTTGGAAACTAAATGCAAGATCGGTCTTCGAAACTGCAGGGATTGACAGGCTTTTGAAAAGGCTTGATGTGAGAATATGCTGTTTTGATGAAGATGAACATGTAGAGATAGACGTGCCAAACGCCCGGGTTTTTGGCAGAATGATCGTTCCGAAGACGGTTTTGGAAAGCGATGTGATGATTGATGTGCCCAAAATGAAGACTCACATGCACACTGTCGTGTCTTTGGGGATAAAGAACCTCTACGGTATGATCATGGACAAGCAAAGGCTTCTCTACCATCGAAACGATCTCAACTACAAGCTTGTAGACATACTCCGGATGAAGACACCCGCGCTAACGGTCATCGATGGTATCTGGCCGATGGAGGGACAGGCTCCGCTTTTCGGCGAAGCTGTTAAGAATTTCAACGTGATTGTTGCAGGGACTGATGTGGTTGCAGTAGATGCGGTTGCTTGTTTCATTATGGACATCGACCCGTTCGAAGTTGATGCCTTGAGGATAGCACATGCAGAAGGCCTTGGTTGTGGAGATCTGAGCAAGATCAAAATAGTCGGCGCGAAACCTGGAAAGATCAGAAGGCGCTTCAAACGAGCAACAGTCAGCTCCGCAGGCGTTTATCCAAACGTGGTTTGCATAGAGGCAGGAGTCTGTTTGGGATGTTTGTCCAGCATCAGACATTCCTTAGATAGATTATCCTGTGAGGGAAAGCTTCAAAATCTGAAGGAAAAAATCACTATTTACACGGGAAAGCCTATGCCTGAAAACCCAGCCATGATGACTCCCGGCAAAGAGCTTTGGCTCTTTGGCAACTGCGCATGCGAGCTTGCCTACGATCAGCAGACTGGGACAAACCGAGGTTACACCGTTCCAGGATGCCCACCTTATATAGCTGACTTGTATGATGCCTTACGCAGTAAATACAAGCTCTGATCAAATCATATCATAATCGGAGCACCTGAGGAATGACCAATCTCAAGAATGGGTATTTGAAGAACCTCAAATCATCAATCGAGTTCGCGTACAAAAATGTGCCACTGTATAGAAACAAGATAGGCAAAAAAAGACCGATAAGATCATTCAAGGACATGGAAAACCTTCCAATCCTCAGCAAAACAGATTTCGAGAACAAGCCTGTATCCCACGTAACAGGCGTAAGCCTGGAAAAAATCGCGATAACCTTCGCGACTTCAGGAACAAAAGGACGCCCATATCTCGTTCATCTAACTTGGGATGACTTCAAAAACTGGTTGATTGGCAAGGCGCGGGATGCGTTGACAGATTTTGTGGGAATTTCGGATTCAGATGTGATCGTAAACACTTTCGGATTTGGGTTAGTCCAGCCTGGCAGCGAATACACTCTTGCAGCAATGGAGGCTGGAGCTCATGTCTATCCAGTTGGCCCTGGAATACTGACTCCAAGCGAACAAACCGTCAGGATGCTGAGGGACCGCGATGTTACAGCGGTTTTTGCCACACCATCCTATTCGCTTAGACTCACCGATGTTGCGTTAGAAATGGGGTTGAATCCTGTTGACTTAGGAGTAAAGCGATTCGTAGTTACAGGAGAGACTCTGACTCCCGCGGCCAGAAACAGGATTCAAGCATCATGGAAAACTGAGGTTTTTGATGTTTTTGGGATGGCTGAAGTTGGGGTCACAGGTGTAGAATGCAGATTTCACGATGGGTTGCACATCCTCACGGACTATCTGTTTCCCGAAGTTGTCAACCCTGAGACTCTCCAGCCCAGAGAGCCTGAAGAGATAGGAGAGTTGGTTGTAACGACATTGGACAAGTTTGGCATGCCTTTTGTGCGATATAACACTCGAGACCTCGTGAGAATGAGATGTAAATCATGCGACTGCGGCGTCTCAGGTTTGTCGATTGATGAACATCATGGCAGGAGCGATGATATGATCAAAGTCAAGGGAAAAGGGGTGTACCCCTCTTACATAGAGCAGGTGCTCCTGAGCACCGCTGAGCTCGGCTCTGAATATCAAATCGTCGTGGAACATGGGATTTATGGTGACAGTGTTGCAGTCTTGGCTGAAACTCGAAGAGATCTTTTGGTCGATGAATCCCTGAAAAGAAGTGTCGCCAAGAGAATGAGGGAGGAGCTAGGCGTCAATCTTGAAATCAAAGTGTTCAATTATGGGCAATTACCCCGCATTGGCGGATGGAAAACAAAAAGGATAGTGGAAGTTGATGTTCGGCAGGACCCTGGTCATTGACATAACGAAGAAAAAGGTTTCTGCTCAAACTATTAGAAAAGACATTCTGAAACTGTTCTTGGGTGGCCGTGGTCTAGGCTCCTTTCTTCTGTACAATCTCACACGTGGGCAAATCGACCCGCTTGGCCCACACAACGTGCTCATTTTTAGTACGGGGCCGCTTACGGGGACCCCAACTCCTGCAAGTGCCCGCTTCACAGTCACGGCAAAGTCTCCAGAAACAGGGATTCTCGGCGACGGAAATTCCGGGGGTTTCTGGGGGCCGATGCTGCGGCGCTCAGGCTTTGACACGATAATAGTCAGAGGAAAAAGTCCACGTCCGGTCTATCTCTGGATTTCTGAATCAGAAGCTGAAATACACGATGCAACTGGTCTTTGGGGAATGGACGCGATAGAAACTCAGGAGGAATTGAAGAAAATCCATCGGGGTTCAGAAGTCCTTTGCATAGGCGAAGCCGGGGAGAACCTTGTCAGATTCGCGTGCGTACGCACGGGGTTGAAGAGTTCCTGTGGCCGTACTGGTATGGGTGCGGTTATGGGCTCGAAGAATTTGAAGGCTATCGCTGCCCAGGGAACTGAAGACGTAGAGGTTGCTTCTCGTGAAGCACTCTTGGAAGAAAGCAGCTGTCTCATTCGCAAGATACGTGGGCGAGAAGTGATCAAGGTCATGTCCAAATACGGTACGCCATTCCTCGTCAACATACTTAATGATCTTGGAACTCTAGGGACGAGAAACTTTCAATCAAACTTCTTTGAACATGCTGACGAGATAAGCGGTGAAGAATTATGTTCAAAGTACTCATTGAAAAAGGCTTCGTGCTTTGGTTGCCCAGTTCACTGTAGGCATGTTTATGAGCTTGAGGGAGAGCTTGCAGAAGGGCCCGAGTTTGCCACGCTGGGTTGCTTGGGGGCCAAGTGCGGCGTAAGCAACATGAAGACTATTCTAAAAGCTAACATTCTGTGCAACCGCTACGGACTTGACACAATAACCACTGGTAGCTTAATCGCTTGGGTTATGGAATGCTGGGAAAGGAAGCTTCTAACCGGTTTCGCCACTGATTTGAAACTTGAATGGGGCAACGATGACACTGTGCTGGGACTGATAGAGAGCATTGCTCTGAGGAAAGGGCTGGGAAACATCTTGGCTGAAGGAGGGCTCAGAGCTGCGAAAGCACTAGGCAAAAAGTGCAGAAGATACCTCATTCATGTGAAGGGTCTACCAGTTGAAGCCGCAGACGTGCGCTGGAACATGGGTTTCGCGTTGGGTCTGGCAATCGCTTCAAGAGGCGGTGATCATTTGAGAAGTCGACCAACACTGGAGAATTTAGCCCTCCCCGCAGAAGTATTGGAGGGAATATGTGGCGGACAAGTCTCCCCGGACCCGCTGAGCTGCTTAGGCAAACCTTTGATGGTCAAATGGGCTGAAGAGCTATACGCAGTAACAGATTCACTGGGCATATGCAGATTCGTTAGTTTATGGAACAGCCCGAATCTTCTCAACTATTACGACCTTGCAAAGCTACTTAATCTTGTTATGAATACGCAGATTTCGCCGACCGAACTGGCGACCATTGGAGAAAGAATCGTCAACCTTGAAAGACTATACAACATAAGAGAAGGAATTGCCAGAAAAGATGATCAACTCCCACCAAGGTTCTACGAATCTCCATTAAATGGGAGAAAATGCGTGCTGACCAAGGATAGCTTTCAGTCTATGCTGGATGAATACTACAGGATCCGAGGATGGACCAAAATGGGGGTCCCGGAAAGGACCAAAATAGCAGAACTCGACATCACACTGTCATCACCTGTTTCAGTTTTTGAAAGTGCACTTGACTGAGCTCACTGCGTTCTTACGTCGCACGTAGCCTATGCCAAGCAGTCAGACCTCTTACCTGACAGGCCAGTGAAATAACCCAAGGCTGGCTGTCAATAAGCTGAACGATTCCGAGTGATAATCCGTTAGTTTCCGATTAGCTTCTGATCAGCATCCCATTCTTTGTTAGAGGGACATATTCTTTGAGCAATTCCTTTGACGACTCAGCACAGGCAGTAAAGAAACGAAGAAACCCTGAGATCTATCCTGAGAGTGTTCTACTCAAAGATAGCATTTGAAGACGAAGCGCGCGCAAACTTGGGCTTATCCCTTTTCAAGAAGTGACATAACCAAAACCTATAGAAATTGGATTGGATATGTTAACACAGCTCTTGTGGTGAGTTACTTGAGGAGGAAAGTTGCCATACTAGGTGCGACCGGAGCTGTCGGGCAAAGAATGGTTAGTCTTTTGCTTGGTCACCCTCAATTTCAAGTGGAAGTCATTGCAGCCTCAGAACGCTCTGTCGGAAAAAAGTATCGAAGTGTCTGCAAATGGATCATTGAATCTGAGATGAGTTCGCAGATTGAAGACATGGTAGTTGCCGGATGTGATGTTGAGTCTCTTGAGAGCGCTGGCAATTTTGATTTCGTTTTCTCATGTTTGCCGCGGCAAGTTGCAGAGGACGTTGAAGAGAAAATTGCTGTTGAGTATCCAGTTTTTAGCAAGGCTAGCGCGCACAGGTTAGAGAGAGATGTACCGCTCATGATCCCAGAGGTGAATCCTGACCACTTGAACCTCATTCGTGTTCAAAAAGAAAATCGAAACCGCGCAGGTTTCATTTCCACTGACCCCAATTGCTCCACAATTCAACTTGCTATGACTCTGAAACCTTTAATGATTTTTGGAATATCGAGAGTTCTTGTTTCCACAATGCAAGCGCTGAGCGGTGCTGGATACCCCGGGATCGCTTCTTTGGATATTCTTGATAATTTGATTCCGTATATTCCTGATGAAGAAGAGAAAATCGAAACAGAAACCACAAAAGTACTGGGAGATTTCAAAGGCAATGAAGTTAGGAATGCTACGTTCACGATTAGTGCAAGCTGTTGCAGGGTTGGAGTGAGAGACGGACATACGCAATGTGTTTTTGTAGAGTTGGAAGAAAAACCTGAACTGACAGAAGTCAAAGAAGCTTTCCAGAATTTCCAGGGAATGCCTCAACTTCTCCGGCTACCCTCAGCACCAAAGCACCCGATAGTACTCAAAGAAGAAAACGATCGTCCTCAGCCATTATATGATAGGAACGTAGGTAGAGGGATGAGTGTGGTGATAGGCAGAGTCAGGCCGGATCCTGCGATGACTGTCAAATACACTTGCGTAGGGCACAACACCATAAGAGGCGCTGCTGGTACAGCTATCTTGACTGCGGAACTAGCACTTGCTAAAGGGTACATCCAATGACTTCTGAATGCCATCCTGTGCACCGAAGGTTTTAAACGGACACATTAGAGACGCTATTGCTGCGTAAGAATCGGCGTGGGAACACGGGGAATGTCAATGGATAGAAAGAGCTATCACGTCTTCAAGATTGGAGGGTCAGCCCTCACGCAACCTGCTTCGTATGCTCAAGTTGCGGATGCGCTTTTGTCTCTTAGAAAGTCGCCTTTGGTAGTTGTCGTCTCAGCTATGGCAGGGATCACAAATCAGCTGATTCAAACTGCACAATCTTCAGGGATTTACAGTCGAAAGTATATTGACGAGATTGTTGCTTACGGTGAAATAATCAGCACTAAAATTATGACCTTGACCTTCAAATCAAAAAATGTCAAGGCAATCGGTATCACGCCACTAGATGATGAATGGCCCATAATAACAAACAGCGACTTTGGGGATGCTATGCCGATCTTGGAGTGTTGCACTCAGAATCTGGCCAGTCAATTCCGCAAAATGAAAGGTGTTGACATAGTTGTCTTGAGCGGATTTCTGGGGCGTGACGCTGAAGGAAACATCACAACGTTGGGCAGGGGGGGAAGCGACACTACTGCTGTTCTGATAGGGCATTGCATGGGTTGGCAAGTTCACATAATAAAGACTACCGCAGCTCTAGAGACCTTCAGAGAAAATATTGCGGCAGGATCCAAAAAAGATTCAATAACCGTCGACGAGTTGAAAGAATTTCTTGTCAAGAATCCTGGCTTCGTCGCTGACAAGGCCCTCAAGTATATTGGACCAAAGGATAGCGTAAGAATAAGCGTATTATCAGAATCCTTTGATGGGATAACCATACGGAGTCCAATCAAGGAGAAGATACACCGCAGGCACTACGTAATCAAAACTGAAGCAATAGATACTGATGCAACTGGCTGATAATCCAGGGTCGTTGCAGCGCCAAGAAACATAGGAATCGTCTCCGCTAGATCGAAAGTTGTGATTTCTGCCAAGCTACTGGAAGATAATGCACCAAAAACACATCAAGCGATATGGAACGTATTGCCCGTCAAAGGAGAGGCACTACACACGTCCTTCGTCCGTTTTCCCCCGCATTCTATCGTTTATTGAATCCATTACCTCGCGGATCACACGGTCTCGTGTATGCCATTCATAAGAATGCGGTAGCCCCACTAATTCGAAACAGCTTGCCAATGTCTTCAGATTTGATGGCAGGAATCTCCGATACTCGATCGGAGCTTGGATATACTCGAAACCGGCTTTACTGACAGCTTCGAACGACTTGGCTTTCTCCATATCGGTCAAGGAGCCATAGCGAGGTGGCGGCTCTCTTCCACGCATATCATCCAGCTGTATCCCAGGGCCGTAGCTGAAGATAGAAACCTTGGATCCAATCGCTGTCTCCACCCGCGCTTTCTCAGATCCTATGTATGCCGTCAATCTCTCAATAGTCATTCTCGATGTCGTATCCTTCCAGTCTTCATGCATGTGAACACCGATAATGTGACCCTGTGATAATGCTGCTTCCAGTAGACCACCATGTTTCTCTGCGAAATGGGGGAATACAAGAAGCATTCCTTTCGCTCCACAGTCACGCATTATTCTAAGCACTTCCATAGTTGCTCGCTCTACTACGCCTGGCAAGACTTGAGCATCAATGTCGTCAAGAACTTGTGTGTTTTGGGGTCCGCTCCACTCCGGATCAGGAACAATGTGATCTTTGATTCCTAAGCTGTATCCAAACTCCATATGTACAAAAAAGCATTTTTCCATGATCAGTTCATGCTCCTCACTATCTACGCAAAGCCCATCAGCGGTATCTTAGAGGAAAACCACGATTATAAACGTAGCTGGCATCATCAACAGGGTACGTGAAACTGAGTTTCTGCACGAACTCGCTCAAGAATGGGTCGCTTGGTGAGCGAGAGAGGATTCTTGTTGTTTGACCGCAAACCGGATAATACGGGTTGAGCGGCTTATTGAAAGGTATGCCTAGAAGAAGTCTCCTAGTGGCGTATGCCATTTTGGACGTCTAACTAGCGGCCTGAGTAGCCCTATAACTCTGATCGCTTTCCAGAATGGCACGATTCGAATTTCGCCTAGCAAGACAGCCTCGTTAAGGTTGCGAATCCCTAAGACAATCTCAGTGAAAGTGACGATGTCAGTTTTGACAGAGGCATAAGGTGTTGAGCTTTTCCCCTCATTGATTGACACTCTTCCATCTGAATTGATTCTGATTCTGAAAGTTCCAGAATAAGACGGCAGCTTCTTCCCGCTCAGATCAACCGTAATCTCTTTTCCATGTTCAGAGTGGGCTGTTGTCAGTACCTTCTCCCCCGCCTTGATCATCAGTTCTAGGAAGTCTAGTGAAATTACGCCAACTGAAAAGACACTTCTGCCGACAGAAATGAAACCTTGTTGTTCGAAAGTCTCATTTGTCTTTTCATCGTTGGTGTTCCATGCGGCTAATGCACACGCATTCATCTTCTGGGCATATGACTCTGCTCGATCAAGGAGGGCTTTCAAGACAGTTGACTGATTTTCCCAAACACAAAATTCAGAGATAGTGGCCACTTGCGCGCCTACATAATCTTGCAATGCGACTATGACATAACCCAACTTCTTCTTGCCCTTTTCTGCTACGAGCAAATGTGCTTCCAAGTGGTTGCGGTACAGCTCCAGCCACAAAGACGGTGAACGTGGGACATAACCGACGTGATTGGCGTATACTTCGTTGAATTTTCGAGTAAGCTCGTCGGCTAGATGGCCTTCAATGGGATATTCATTCACCGCCATCATGTTTTCCACCTGATTTTGATGGCTAAGAGCAGCAACCTGGCGAGCGCGAGGGGTGATATGCTTATCCGAATCCTTCGAAGCAGAAAAGCCTTCAATGGATTGTGACCACCTGAGAAGACCTCGAGAAAGTCCTTGACATGTGCTCTTATCTTGATCTCAGGTTTAGTTGATAGCCTGCATAGCTTTATTCTATTGTCCACGATGCAAAGGTCCAACGGGGGCTGGTCACGCAGTTCTAAACGTATCGTTAAAGACTTGCAGTTTCCACTGGAGATTATATTTCGCAATGCTCTGTTGGCAACTGGAAGAATTGAAGCTATTAGCCTATTTGCGTCGAGAATTCTTATCATCACGTAGGGACGATGTACTGCCACCTCACCGAACCGCTTGCGATAGAATCCGTTATAGATTGCTTCGTTATTGTATCCGTAGACTAGGCAGCCCTTCTTTCTTCGCACTTCATCATACAGCACGTTCAGACCTTTGGTGAACAGACTCTTGCTTGCATATTTCGGAAGAGTCCCGCCATCTCCACCAATGTAGGAATCCAGGATTCCGTTACCAAGCTTCAGGTCTCTCCGAAGGTATTGTACGCAGCTGACTATTGTGTCGTTGTCCTCTGCAACAAAAATCAGTCTCGGATCGAATCTTGTGTTGTTTCTGTACTTATGTTTCCAATGCTCAATTGAGCCCCAATGCTCGTATACCAAGTTTAGAAGATCGACTATTCGCGATTCGTCTCCATCTCTGTAGTTTCTGAACTCCAATCCATCGACCTCTTTCTGTTGCGAGGGGCATATGTGCCCTAGCAAGCGCTAGGTATGATCGAAAGCGATTTATAAATGAAAAGGGGACTGAGCCCATTGAGAATGAAGATGCGCCGGACTCCCAGAAAATCACAGTTGCGATTTCTAGTCGTGATGATTATTGGCACCATTGCCGTTGTCCCCCTTTTTCTTCTAGCGGGGTTCGGAGACGTTACAGAGACTTTGATCAAAGCGAGGAAAGAATACCTCTTCCTAGCCTTAGCGACGACAATACTCGCATTGTTTGTTAGGGGCATTCGGTGGAGTTCTTATCTTCGCGCAGTTGGTTGCAAGACGAGGTTTGGCACAGTCTTCTCCACCCTGTTGGCTGGCTGTTTCTTTGAAAACGTGACTCCCGCACGAATCGGCGAATTTTTTCGTCCCCTAATACTTCGTTCCAAGGACAAGACCTCCATCTCCATGACTATGCCAACCGTGCTAGTTGAAAGGATACTGGATCTTGGCGTGTCCTCAATCATTGCCTTTCTAGGCATTCTGCTTATGCTAGACCTTCAACCTAGCTTACGATCTGCGTTAGTCATAGGCATTCTTGCAATGGCCGTTTTGATAGGATTGGTTCTCTTTCTGCCTAAGGTGCTGGGATTCGTAATTCGACAAGGATTGAAGGCCGCAAGGGCATTGCGGATAGGATGGCGTAAGGAAGTGGTGCAGGAAATGTCTGATGCTACGACCGTGATGGAAGAGGGTGTCTACGCTCTTCTAAGGAATAAAAGTGCCACGATGCTTGGGTTAATGCTTACTGTGCTTCTTTGGCTTCTCAACGGCCTGAGACTATGTTTCGTGTTGAAGTCCTTAGATTTGAACGTCTCGCTGTTCCAAGCAACAGTCGTAGTGGTCCTCACTATTCTTCTGGCAACAGCTTCAATGATACCGTTCGGTCACGGAACAGCCGAATTGGCTATGTCTTCCATACTGGCATCTTCATCTCTGGGTTTTCCAGTTGCACTATCTGTTAGTGCAGCTATTATTGACAAGTTACTAGCTGTCTGGTTCATCGTCCTTATCGGGGGAATTGTTGGCTCTGGGTTAGGTTACTTCAAGCTGGTTGGGGAAAAGAAGGCTACGAACACGACAAAACAGGAGTTGAAACAATAGCGCCATACTCTGAACTGAAAAGCATTGAAGCCAATCCAAGGCTGAACGTGCTGACCATTGATGTGGAAGATTGGTACCATGGCATTTCGAGATACGTCGAAGCTCACTCGCCCATGCCTAGACTTCAGTATTCTCTTCGCAAACTACTAGACCTCTTGGAAGAAGTCAACGCTACGGCAACCTTCTTCGTGCTTGGGGAGGTTGCCCAGAGATTTCCAGACTTGGTTGGAGAAATAGCCGACAAAGGTCACGAAATAGGTTGCCACGGCTTCTCGCACAGGCATCTTATTGATATCGGAAGAGACACATTTGACGAGGAACTCGGCAAAGCTACCAAAGTCCTTGAAAAAATCTCCAAAACACGAATTGTGAGCTTCAGAGCAGCACTTTTTAGCTTGACAAAGAAAACTGCATGGGCTTTAGATGTCCTGAAAAAGCACGGTTACATTTTTGACAGTTCAATCTTTCCTACGTATCATCCATTCTATGGTGCGCCAGATGCTCCTCATAACCCTTATCGACCGTCATTTTCGAATATCGATCAAGAGGATCCGGAGGGAGAAATCCTTGAATTGCCAATATTGACTGACAGAGTTTTGGGCTTCAATTTCCCACTTGGCGGAGGAGCATACCTTAGGTTTCTAGGAAAACACTTTGTATCTGTAGCAATAACAAAAATGAACAAGAAGGGTTGGCCTGCAACCATCTACTTGCATCCTTGGGAAGTCGACAACTTTGTTCCTGATGTCTTTTTTAATCCGGTGGTTAAGTTTATCACATTCTACAGGGTGGGAAAAGTCACAGAGGATCTTGAGTCGCTTCTCAAAACCTTCAGGTTTGTTTCAATTCGTGACTTAGTTGCAGGTCTCACGTAGGTGAATCAGAGTATGAAAGTAGTTTGCGTGATCCCAGCGCTCAACGAAGAGAAAACTGTGAGAAAGACAGTAGAGAAAACCATGCTGCATGTCGACACAGTTATCGTAGTTGACGACGGAAGTGCAGACAAGACCTATGAAGAGGCAGTGAAATCTGGGGCGATCGTCCTTAGAAACAAAAAGACCTGTGGCCTCGGGGGAGCTTTGAGAGTAGGGTACAGGAAAGCCCTAGACATCGGCGCGACCTTGATAATCAAGCTGGATGCGGATGGTGAGCACAATCCCGATGACATTCCTAAACTGCTGCAAACAATGGTCGCCAATAACAAGGACATAGTTGTTGGATCGAGGTTTCTGAATGAGTCTAGTTCTCGTGGAATGCCCCTATTGAAGCTTTTCAGTAACAGGGTTTCAACTCTTCTTTTTGACATAGTGTACAAAGCAAGAATGACGGATTCGCAAGGTGGTTTTCGTGTTTACAGAAGAAGAGTCTTGGAAACAGTTCATTGCAAGGATGATGGAATGCTCGTCGAAACAGAGATGCTTATCAGATCAGTCAGGTCCGGTCTAACTATCGCCGAAACCCCAATCGCTTACGTCTCCAGCGGAAGCAAGTTAGGACACCACAGTCTCATAGAGATTTTTCGCTATCTCTTCATGTTGATAAGATGCTTTCGTTGCAAGCAGCAAGACATCAAATCTATGATCTCCGACCCGGTTCTTGAACGAAAAAGTTAGCAAATATACATGTACGTTTT
>CAZDNV010000019.1:0-23844 GCA_964506875.1 uncultured Candidatus Bathyarchaeia archaeon | reverse complement strand
AAGCCTTAAAAGCCAAGCAAAAACAAGAAAGCCCTTCATAATCACAAAACTCAGCCAGAGGAACGAAGCAAAAATGACGTCAGAATACACACGGAACAGATGGATTATAGTAGTTGCAGCGATAATCATCCAAA
Organism: uncultured Candidatus Bathyarchaeia archaeon; assembly: GCA_964506875.1. Classification (GTDB taxonomy): domain Archaea; phylum Thermoproteota; class Bathyarchaeia; order Bathyarchaeales; family Bathycorpusculaceae; genus CAZDNV01. Next base: position 23,710 of record CAZDNV010000019.1, on the reverse strand, counting down.
TGTGCCTAGGCGCAGTCTACGCCTTCAGCGTTCTCGTTTCTCCTTTGCAGAAGCCTCCGACTGAAGGCGGATTTGGCTGGACCGTAGTTGAAACGTCCCCAGCATTCACCATTGCATTGCTTGTTTTTGCTTTGTCAATGATACCTGCTGGCAAACTGCAAGACAAGAAAGGACCGCGAATAGTTGCTACCATGGGAGGAATCTTTCTTGGGTTAGGCATGATTCTATCAGGCTTCACGAACTCGCTGATATGGCTCTACGTAAGTTACGGGTTAATCGGTGGTCTCGGCATAGGTCTTGGGTATGTCACGCCGATCACAACATGTGTAAAATGGTTCCCTGACAAGAAAGGACTGATCACAGGATTGGCCGTTTTTGGGTTTGGAGCAGGATCAATAGTCTTCGCACCACTATGGAACTATCTAATAGGAGTCATGGGCTGGCAGAACACTTTCCTCACCACTGGCACTCTGTTTGTATTGCTAGTCATACCATTTGCTCAACTGCTAAAGAACCCACCCCAAGGCTATATGCCTGCAAACTGGAAACCCCCTGAAAAAGCTAAAACAGCAAGGGATTTCGGGCCTTCAAGCATGGTCAAAACAATACCATTTGTGCTAATCTGGGCTAGCTACTGGTTTGGAACGACAGCAGGATTGATGATGATCGGACATGCCAAACCCGCTGCAATGGGATTAGCTGGTCTTGATAGCGCTTTGGCCACACTAGCTGTCTCCATACTAGGCTTGTTCAATGCAGGTGGAAGAGTCATGTGGGGATTAGCTGGAGACAGATTTGGCAGAGAAAAAATTCTGACCCTATTATTTGCATTATGCTCCGGAGCGCTTTTCATGATCGCCCTCATTCATGAACCAATGCTGTTCATTCCTGGAATGCTTTTGGTTGGACTCAGCTTTGGAGGTTTTCTCGCAATATACCCCGCGCTTACGGCAGACTACTACGGAACCAAGAATCTGGGCGCGAACTATGGCTTAATATTCACGGCCTATGGTGCAGGCGCAATACTAGGCCCTAACATGGCAGCCTACTTCAAAACCTTCGCTGATTCCTATGTGCCACCATTCTACATCGCAGCTACGTTGGCATTCATAGGAATATTCCTTACACTTGTTGTCAAGAGACTCGCTGCCAGATCGAAATAGACCCAAGCAGCGATATGTGCAAACCAGTCTATCTTCTTTCACTATTCTGGAACGACGACAAAAGGGTTTATATTTTCGAAAGAAGGTTTCTCCACAAACTCGCAGAAGGCAAAAAGGATGTCAGAAGCTAGCTTACCGTTCAACGAAAAAGTGCTTCCAGGAAAAGCATTGAAAGAAGAATGGGAAAAATCACTCAAGAATCCACAAGAGTTCTGGACCGAGAAGGCAAAAGCCATTGACTGGTTCAGAACGTGGGACAAGGTTCTGGATGACTCGAAGCCACCGTTCTACAAATGGTTCCCAGGCGGCATATTGAACATATGTTACAACGCTTTGGACAGGCATTTGAAGTCGCCCAAGAAAAATGCTCTCGCCTATATTTGGGAAGGCGAGCTTGGAGAAGTCAAGACCTACACTTACTACCAGCTCTACAGAGAAGTAAACAAACTCGCCAAGATCCTCAAGGGTTTCGGACTTGAGAAAGGAGACAGAGTTGCAGTCTACCTGCCCATGATTCCTGAATTGCCAATAACCCTGCTTGCAACAGCAAGGGTCGGCGGAATCCACATCGTAGTCTTCTCAGGATTCAGTGCAGAAGCGCTTGCCGACAGAATAAACGACTGCGGAGCCAAAGTCATTGTGACAGCAGACGGAGCCTACAGACGAGGAAAAACAGTCACTTTGAAAGACACAGCAGACCGAGCACTGCAGAATACTCCAAGCGTTGAGAAAGTGATAGTTATTCGCAGAACAGGACAGAACGTACCGATGAAAGAAGGACGAGACTACTGGTATCACGAAGTCATGGCTAAGGTAGAGCCGAATGCCTACGTGCCACCTGAACCAATGGAGGCAACTGAGCCACTCTTTATTCTCTACACTTCAGGAACAACAGGGAAACCCAAAGGCGTTCAACATGGCATCGGCGGCTACCTGGTATGGGGATACTGGACACTCAAATGGGGTTTCAACCCTAACGACGAGGACATCTGGTGGTGCACGGCAGACATCGGCTGGATCACAGGACACACATATAATGTCTACGCGCCATTGGCTTTGGGAATCACATCATTCATCTTTGAAGGAACACCAGACTACCCAGCACAGGACAGATGGTGGGAGCTAATCGAGAAACACGGAGTGACGATACTCTATACTACCCCAACAGCGATCAGGATGTTCATGAAATTCGGCGAACAATGGGTAAACAAGCATGATTTGAGCACGCTGAGAATTCTGGGAACGGTCGGTGAACCAATAAACCCTGAAGCTTGGAAGTGGTACTATCGCGTGATCGGCAAAGACAAGCTACCGATCATAGACACTTGGTGGCAAACCGAAACGGGCGGATTCATGATAGCACCATCACCAGGCATAGAACTCGTGCCATTAAAGCCTGGTTCAGCAACGAACCCCCTGCCCAGCATTCAAGCAGAAGTCTATGACGAAAAAGGACAACCAACACCAACAGGCACCAAGGGCTTTTTGGTGGTCAAAACGCCCTGGCCTGGCATGCTTGAGACTCTATGGAAAGACCCTGATAGATACAAACAGATTTACTTTGGGAGATGGCCAAACATCTACTACACAGGCGACTACGCAGTTAGAGACCCAGACGGATACTTCTGGCTGTTAGGAAGAGCTGACGAAGTTCTGAAAGTGGCAGGACACAGGATAGGCACAGTTGAGCTTGAAAGCGCACTCGTTTCGCACCCAGCAGTCTCAGAAGCTGCTGTTATGGGAAAGGAAGACGCCATCAAAGGCGAAGTGCCAGTAGCTTTCGTAGTTCTGAGAAGCGGCTTCACACCATCAGAGGAATTGAGAGCAGAGCTAGTGAAACACATCAGAAACACGATTGGACCAATAGCTACGCCTGACGCAATATTGATCGTCAATAAGCTACCAAAGACGCGCAGCGGAAAAATCATGCGAAGACTGCTAAAAGCAGTGCTGGTCGGTGCAGCTCTAGGCGATGTCTCAACACTGGAAGACGAAGCTTCAGTCGAAGACATAAAAGCTACCTACGAAGAACTGAAGAAGCAACTCGAAAGGAAGTAGCAAAGGCTTCTTTTTCCTCTCTTTTTTGAGAGAATACTCTCTAGCGCGCGTTTCTTTAAGGATAGAATCTTCTCAGCGTTCTAGGGAACGGTATTGAATCTATGATGTTTTCCAAGTCAAGCATCCATGTCAACAATCTTTCAAGACCCATCCCGAAGCCGACATGAGGCACTGTTCCGTAACGGCGCAAATCAAGATACCAATCGTAATCTTTCTCGTTCAGCCCCATTTCCTTTATTCGTTCAATCAGTCTCTCCTTATCATCTTCTCTCGCTCCGCCTGTGGATATTTCACCTATTCTTGGGACAAGCATATCAGTGGACATTGCGATTTCTGGATGATCCCGGTAAGTCTTGCAGTAGAATGCCTTGATTTCTGTCGGGTAATCGTAAACAAAGAAAGGTTTGCCGAATTGGTCTGCCAAAGCCTTTTCATCTTCATAACCTAAGTCAGCACCCCACTCTAACTTGAAACCCCTAGCCTTCAGTTTTTCAATAGCATCAGTATACTTTATTCTGGGAAATGGTGCTTTAACCGACGCGATTTTAGAAAGATCCGCATTCAACTCCTTGAACTCTTTCTGGCACGTCTCAGCAGTTCTTTGGCAAACGTAAGCAAGAAGCTCTTCCTCAAACCGCATCAAGTCATTCATGTCTGAAAAAGGCCATTCTGCCTCCATATGCCAATACTCAGTCAGATGTCTAATCGTTCGGCTCTTTTCAGCCCTGAATGAAGGGGCAATGCAGTAAACCTTCTCTAAAGAGTAGATCAATATTTCCAGATAAAGCTGAGAACTCTGAGTCAAGTATAGGTCTTGGTCAAAGTATTTTAGACCGAAAAGAGTCGACCCACCTTCAACTGCGGCTGAAATGAACATGGGTGGAGAAACTTCTGTAAAGGCTTGATCTTTGAAAAACTCTCGAGCGAATTTCAGTACTTCGCCCCTGACTCTCATCACCAAATTCATTCTTCGACTACGTAGCCACAGGTGACGAATATCACGTAAGAACCCCTCACTTTTGTCCTTGCTGATCGGAAAAAGCTCGGCCAAGCCGATTATCGACAGTTCCTCAACGACGACCTCATATCCACCAGGTGCACGGGCATCCTTCTTGACTGTTCCTTTGAGAGTAAGCGACGATTCAATAGTCACCTTTTCAGCGTCAGTCCACGTTGAGCTTTCATGTTTTGCAGTGCATTGGATTACGCCTGTGGCATCACGTATTACTAGAAAGATCGTCTGCTTTCCTTCCCTCTTTCTATATACCCAGCCACGAATCATGACTTTCTTGTCTTCGTGCTCTCCTCGCAAGATTTCTACTATGGGAACTATCAGCATGGTAGTGGCCTTTCACTTCAGTAGCGCTTTCAGACCTAAATGCTTATCCACTCTTAAACTCCAGGCAACGCGCCGAGCTAGCAATCAAGACGCTATTTACTTGGAGGCAAGTTAAAGAATGGCCATGGTCCACAATTCTTAAATTCTTCCACCATGCAGTATAGGAAGAACGTTAATGGAAGACTCGCCAGATAGCAGATATAAACTAGGACTGCTTAAGCGTTCGACGATTGCAATATCGACCGTGGTTTTCGTGGAATTGGCTATTGGGTTAGCAGTGGGCAGTCTGGCAATCGTGAGCGATGGCTTGCATGCATCGCTTGACGCGTTGACGATGCTCGTGCTCTTTGTCGCGACTCGGGCTTCTCTTAGACCGCCTGATGAGGAGCATATGTATGGGCATGAAAAGTTCGAATCCATCGGGGGGCTGGTGGGCGGAATAGCACTCGTAGGCGTAGCATTGCTTATCATGTATGAGGCTATCATCAAAATAATGCAGAATCAAACCATAAACATGGGGTTAGAACACTTTGGTTTCATAGCCATAGGCTACACGTTCTGCATTGATTTCTTCAGGGTTGGAACTTTGATGAAGACGCGGAAGAGTGAAAGCACCACTATGAAAGCAGGGTTCTATCATGCCATAGCAGACCTAAGCTCAACGATAATAGCGTTCTTGGGGTTCGGGTTGGCAACGCTAGGATTCTACTATGGAGACTCAATTGCTTCCCTAGCTCTGAGCGCATTGTTATCATACTTAAGCATACGGCTCGTTTGGAGCAGCGGAATGGAACTTAGCGACGCAGTATCAGAGGATGTAGCCAATCGAGTTAAGCAGCAAATGCTCGGCACGCGAGGAGTCCGAAGTTATGAGCACCTGAAAATAAGAAAAGCAGGCAGCAAGACGTATGTCCGTGCCACAGTGCAGGTTCCTGACTATCTAGATTTAGAGGAAGCTCATGATCTGACTTCAAGAATAGAGGCTAACATAAAGGGCGCGATAAAGAACGCGGAAGTATCGATTCATACAGAACCTTTCCACGCCGAAATGCCTACTGAAGAACTTGTGGAAAAGCTAGCCGTCGAAACGGAAGGTGTGAAAGGAGTCCACGAAATTGACACGGCGTACGCTGAAGGCAAACTATACGTTACATTACACATTTATCTGGACCCTAGGTTGTCAGTGGAGAAAGCAGACGAAATAGCAGAGAGGATTGAGCGGAAAATCGGAGAAAGAGTAAGAGACATTGAAAACGTGACAGTTCACATGGAGCCATACAGCCAAAAGAAGCGAAAAGGCCCATTGGTAAACGAAGATGAGATAAGCAAGGTGATCCACGAAGCAACGCGACCAGAGCAGCAAATCTTAAGGATAAGGAGAATCGTAACCTACATAGCAGACAAAAAGCGATACATAAACATAGACTGCTGTTTCACAAGGCAGACTTCAGTAGAGAACGCTCATAGAATAGCGTCTGAAATCGAAGAAAGGGTAAAAACACATTTCGCAGAGACTATAGTCACAGTTCACACTGAATCTGCATGAGAGTATCCTGAGTTCTCATGACTATCTTGCTTCTTGGGCTATTCCGAATCGGTGGTTCTAGATCGAGATAGGGGATTATGAGGGGATAAATGATGAACGACTGAAGAACTCGGGAGATAATAATACGGGGAACTGTCCTCCTGTCATTCTGAAGATAACGGAAGTAAATGCCATTCTTGTTGCTTCCTGTATGAATTACTGATATGGAAAAATATGGATAGTTATGGAAGATCGATTTCATTCAGCAGTCTCAGGTCGTCTATGCTGTTCAGTCGTATTTTCCTATCTGATACTGTATAGAGCACGTTCCCTATGTAGAGCGATCTCTGGACCCAATAACCGGAATTGCTGCTCACTGAGCCACTGTCTATGTGGGTGACTCCGCCCTTAAGAAGGAAGCCTCCGCCGAGGGTTATGTTGAAGACGTAAGCGCCTTGCCAGACCTGTTCGCCGAAAGCATAAGATGGGACTCCATAAGGATATTGGCTTGCGTTTATCTCTGCTATTAGCACGGGTATGACCAGAAGATCGCGTGTTCTGTCGAACAGAAAGGCCTTATGATCGGTTAGGATGGGAGTATCCGTTCCTCGATCTCCAATTATATAGTTAGCCATTTGCCTTGGATTTGTGACGTTACTGACATCGAAGAGTGACACTTTCACACCTTGGTACCACGCAAAGTACTCCTGTTCTGCAGGCACCGTTTCCTTACCCACACCTATCAGGTGAGTTTCATCGTATGGATGCAGGTAATCTGAATATCCTGGGATAGTCAGATTCCCCATTTCAGTGGGCTTGGTTGGGTTGCTGAGGTCGATCACAAATAGCGGATCGATGTTTATGAACGTTACAAGGTAGCATTTGTTGCCCATGAACCGGGCTGAGTGAAAGTTTTCACCTCGTGCAAGGTTTTCGAGTTTTCCGACGATGCTCAGGTTCATGTTCAGCACGTAGACATTGGTCTGTTGCCCTCCGACAATTGGTAATGGCACAATCGTAACGTTGTCGTTTGGTTGCTTGGTCGTGGGGTTCGGTGATCCCCACGTGTTAGGGTCGCCCCATGTTGTGGTGACTACTCTGAAGTAGTCACCATACTGGTCCATTGAGAACTGGTTCAGTATGTGTCCTGGCACTTTGCCTTGGGCTTCGGGGGTAATTGTACTGTTTTCGACGTGGATGCGACAGATGGTTGTCTGTTCAAATCCGTATCCATAGACGCCTTGGTCATATGTTGTGTAGGTTACGTACATGTCGCTTAATGATACGTACATGGTGCTTGTTCCTCCAATCATCAAAGTCTTCGAGTTGGCGCTTTCGGTCATGTTTTGGGTGTTCACAGCGAGTATCGTCGTGAACGTGAAGTAGTCGTCAGTAGCATTGTTGTAGTAGACTTCGGTGGCAGAGACCTCTTTTGACTTACCGTCTGTTCCAATCTTGGGAAGATCAACTTTGTCAACGGTTACGGCTGGGAAGACTTCGATCCTGTAGTAGGCTGGTTGGCCTGAGACTATGTACACGTACTCGCCTATCATTCTGGAGCTGAGATACCCGCCGCTTGTGTTGACGGTCTTGAGCGGTCGAGGGTTTAACCTGTCTGAAATGTCATACATTTTCAGGTAAGTCATGGTTTCTCCAATGTAGCTTATTCTTGAGAGGTATGTTGGGCCCTCTGATGTTGTGTAGTTGGATCCTAAAACCGCTAGGGTGTTGTTGTTCACAAAGATTCCTATGGGGGTCATGCCGTCGAACGCTATTTTGGAAAGTAGTTGGGCGTCGGTGGGCGGGTCGGCTCTAAGGATTGAGACGCTGTTGCCTGCGAGCACATAGATGTACTGGCCATCGGTCTTTACGCTGTCAGCTTCGTCGACTCCGGTGACTTGGAGGTTTGTTCCAGAGTATTCTGTTCCCGCTTTGTTCACGTCTTCTATGGCTGGGCCAAGCCATGCGGCTTGGGATCCTCCGAAAGTGAATACTCCGTCGCCGCTTCTGGAGTAGTATGGATATCCGTATTGCGATTTTGTTTTTGTTTGCAGGAATTGTCTAAGTTCGTCATAAGAGGAGAATGTTGACATGAATGCGTTTGTCTGCGGTGACTGTATCTGGGGTATGTAGCCGAGCTGATAGATTAATGAAACCAATATTACTGCTAGAAGGATAGCTGCGAAACCATAAAGCCTTACACGTTTCCTAATTTCCTTTTGCATTGGTTTTCGCCTAGATAGTCTGTTGGCTTGGCCTGATTTTATGCTAAGCCTTGGAACATGCGGTACCAGAAGTTAGAACGGTTTCATTGACCATACGCGGACTGCTTCATACCAGAAAATCGCCGTGACAATCGCGCCGAAAGACAGGATGAAGAGGTTTTCTCTTGTGAATCCATGCATTAGGACTAGAATGTAGGCTACGTAAAACGTTGTGCAGAATACGGCGTAGAAGAAGTATCTTGGAAACAGCATTTTTCCCAGTTTCACAAAATGCCTAAGCACTCCAATTTTGACTTCGCTGACCAAAGAGTAACTTCCGCCTATGTCCTGCTTGGTTACCAAACCAAGCTCGCGCAATTGCTCAAGATGATGTTGCGCCACGCTCGGACTGCTAAAGCGCAAGATCTTCTGCACTTCCCTTACACTCATGGGTCGACCATACTTCAGCAAGAGCCAATAGACCTTCCAGTCCTTGCCTCTAAGGGCATACTCAAACTGACTCTCATCATGAACAGCCAAAGGGTAGTCATCTTCTATAGATAGTACTAGATCCTAGATCCTTATAATTCCAATTTCTAGAACAAGAAACGAATGATGAAAGGAAGCTGCCGATCATTGCAGGAGAATCTTTCTGGAAGCTTCCTGGGAATGTACAACGACGTGCTGAACCCCCAGAACAAAAATCGTCAACGATATGCAAAGACAGGACCTCAACATCAAGGAAATGCCGAGAAGGACCAGAAAGCATTCATCACCTTAGAAAGCACCAGCCAAGAAGGCCAATAGTCCAACGACAAACCACAACAGAGCCACATTCTTGACTTTCCTCGCATTCTCCCTTGAATAATCCCTTAAAAGCGTTAGTGAAGAAAACACAAGCCCGAAATCAGTAACCACCACCAAGGGAATGAACCAAAAAGAAACGATGTGGAGAAGATAAGGCAACGGGCTTATCAGAACCGCAGATAAGTAGAATAGGACAGCTGTTCTTGATGCCGTTCTTTCACTATGACCTATGGCCAAGGTCGTTACGTTCTGGGCTCTATCACCTTCAACGTCCACAATTCCCTTGGTTATCTCTCTTCCCGTGTTTGAGAGAAAGGCAATAAATGCAAAGATCAGAATGCTCAGTCCAACAGTGTTAGTGAGGGCAATGCTCCCGTAAATGAAGGGCATGGCAACGCAGATGCTAACAAGGAAGTTGCCAGGCAACCCGCTACGTTTGCCGACAGTCGTGTAGACTACGAACACCATCCATGCTGCAAGGGCCGTAATCAGGCAGAGAGTGTTAGTCAAATATGCGGCTAAGAAGCCTATGATAGTGAAAGCGAACGCAAAGACCAGAGCGATTCTTGGCAGGATAATGCCACTAGGAATAGGCCTATTAGGCTCGTTTACAGCGTCAATTCCTCGATCATGGTAATCGTTTATTGCCATCGAAGCAGCTGTCAACGTAAAGCCTGTAGCAAAACCATAAGCAAGGCTTGGCGGAAAAGCACCTATCTTGTCCAAGCTTGCGAGCGCTTCTCCAATCAAGACTGCGAATCCCATCATTGTGCAGTTCATGGGACGTATCAAGCTCAAGTAACCACGCATCTTGGTCATAACCGCTCAAGCTCTGCGATAAATGCATACGGCTTTCATCTAGTTAAGCTATAAGATTCATGTTTTTGACTCGAAAGTTTAATACGCTCGGTTCCGCTATGTCATTGAAAAGTCTGCTGGTGATCAGTTTTTGCATGATGATTATGCACCAGAAAGATTGAGAGTGATAATCCCTGTTGGTGGGAAAGCCACGCGTCTACTTCCATTGACAGCGGAAACAAGCAAGGCCTGTGTGCATCTTTTGAATAGACCGATGATAGAATTCTCGCTTTTGTCTCTGGCGCGACAAGGGATTCGTAACTTCATTTTTGGTGTAAAAGGCTACACGAACTACAGGGATCTGCATGACTATTTCGAGTCTGGTTATGGTTTCTCCAGTAGATATGGTTTGGTCCCTCGAGTTCACGTAAAATACCAGCCGAACGTTAATGACCTTGGAAGTGCGGATTCCGCAAGAATAAGTATGGATTACTATGATGTTAAGGACCCTGTTTTCGCAGTTCAGGGGGACAACATTTTCGACGTAAACCTGAATGAGCTCGTTGGATTTCATGAGAAAAAAGGAGCAGTGATGACAATAGCGCTCAGAGAAGTTGAGAATGTTGAGGGCTTCGGCATTGCCGACATAAATAGGGAAAAGCGGATTTCCAGGTTCGTTGAGAAACCCACGCCCAAAGAAGCACCATCAAACCTTGCCAACACAGGTTTGTACATGGTCTCACCTGAAATAAGAGGGATATTCAAGGAAAATGGCGTCAAGCGAATAATCCAAGAGAAGAACCGTTTGGATTTTGGTTTCGACTTTATTCCTTACCTAATAAAGACTGGAAGACCTGTGTACGGCTATACCCTGAAGGGAAGTTGGTACGATGTAGGCACGCCCAAGCACTATTTGGAAGCTATGCACGACATGCTTTATGGACGCTTCTCTTCACTGACCGATTTCGGTGGAAGAATAGACGAGGAGAGAAGAATATGGATTCAAGGCGAAAGCTCAGAATCTATGAAGAGCAGGAAAGAAATCGTCAGAAAAATCAAACAAGGAAGAATAGAGATCGATGGCGCAGTTCTAATAGGGAGACATTGCAGAATAGGCGACGGATCCAGAATAGTCGATTCATGCATAGACAACTACTCGCAAATCGGAGAAAATGTTACAATAGAAAATTCGGCAATAATGGACAGAGTCATTGTCGGAGAAAAGACGGAAATAAGGGAGAGCATCATAGGCAGGCATGTAACAATTCTCTCAAATGCCAAGAAGCCAACTAAGATCGAGTCAGTGTCAGTAATTGCAGACGATGTAACGATAGCGGAGAATTGCAGGATAACGGCAACGAAAATATTCCCACATCAATATGTGAAGGGAGAATTCGCAAACCAGACAGTAATGCAAGGCTAGAAATGAACGCAACGCGCACGCTATCGAGATAAAGCAAACAGCAGCGGTCTAAGCTCTAAACCACTTGAATATCAGATATGTTGTCTTCTTTCTTTCTGCTTTTGGTATGGCGATTATGAACCTCTTTCTAACGGTTGTCGCGAGCCTGCCAGCCTTAACTATCTCTGTCGCAGTCATTGCTGACCCCCCTTTCTTGACTGAAACCATGTAGGGTGCATGCTCAACACCAGGTCCATGCTTGTAGACTGCAAAGTCGCATCCGTATTTTATCCCTGGTGTGACAACTAAGCCATTGTCGCGCAAATCACGGTACACAGAGTATTTCTCGTCGAACTCTTCATACAGATTTTTTGCCATTTGCCGAAGTTTCCTGAGTCCTACTTTCTTCTTGCCAGAACCCTCATGGACCGTTATGATTCCCTTTTCGGTCAAGTACAAGCCCTCTATCAAATCCAGAATCAAAGGGACGGTGAACTCCGGGACTTTCGGTTTAGCTATTCCAAGGGGTTTGCCATAGAACCCTTTTCGGTAAAGCTCTGAACCTTCCGTAGGATCCCATACAACGAGGAAGTTTTCAATAAACTCAACGGCGATTCTTTTTGACATTCGGCTTTTCGCCTTTCACATTATCAGTGACAGAATTCGAGCAGCATCAGCTGCGTCTTCAGCCTTATCGGCAGAATCCTCCAGCAACTGCAGCACGTCTCTCAGAAGAATAAGAGATGGAAATTCGGTTTTGCTGCTGAGAAGCTTGATCTCGAGTTCACGGTAGATCTCGTCAACAGCCTGTTCTGCTACCTCAACGTCTTTAGCCTTCTCCATTGCTTTGCCTGAGCCGTAGCTGAGAACCATCATCGTTTCTCTCAGTCTGAGCAACGTTTCAAAGACACACTCTGAGAGCTTCAGCAAATCCCGTTTTATGTCTCCTGGGACGTTCCAATTGTGCTCCATGATTTCAACTACACGAAAAGCTATACCTTCAGAGAAATCTGCGATCTCGCTTGTCAAGTTTGTGAACCTTAGGAAGTCTTCTCGACTAATCAGAATGGCTCCTATTTCGGCCAGCTCCTGAGAAACTAGTCGCCGCGCCGTGTCAACTTCGCCCTCGCCTGTTCTGATCTCGCCGAAAAGCTGCTTTGCCTTTTCCTTGTCATTCTTGATGAAGCAGTCCATGATTAGCGGGACCTTTCTAGTTAAGTCTTGAACCTTCCGTAGGTGATCTTGGCAAACGTTTAGCGCTCTTCGCCTCACTCGTTCCTCGGTCTCTGCTGGCAACACCAAACCTGTTCCCATCCTTAAAATGAGGGGTGAATGAATCAACTGTATATGCGCTCTAGCATTAAAAAAGGTAACGAAAGCTCAGCTTTCAAAATGCTTGCCCAAAGCCTCAAAGTCTATCTTTCCGCGAAAATAGTCGTGTAGAAGCTTTGACATGTCTTCGATCTTGGCTCTGACTTGCTTCCAAGAGTCACGATCTCTAATTGTGACGGTGTCGTAGGTAAGGGTGTCATAGTCCACGGTGACCCCTAGGGGAATCCCGATTTCATCTGCGCGAGCATAGCGTCTACCGATCGAACCCGCCTCGTCGTATTCAGCCTTGAAGCCTTCATCAAGTAGCATCCTGTGCAATTCCGATGTCTTCTCTGGCAGCCCGTCTTTGCTTACGAGCGGAAAAACGCCGATTTGTATGGGAGCAATGCTAGGCGGAAAGCTCAAGACTGTACGACCCTTTTTGAGATGATAAGCATACTCTAGCACAACATAGAGAAGCCTATCTGAACCGAAGCTTGGTTCTACAACATGAGGGATGAAGCGTCTTCCACGCTCTACAACTACCTCTTGCTTAATGTCCAAGTGCTCCGGAAGGATCTTGCACTTTCCCAGCATATAGTAACCACTCTTCTCTATGGAAGACTCGATTTCTCCAGGATCGGCCTTAGATAGCATTTCTGAAATACTGGCTGCTTCCCCTTTGTACATTGGGCCAAGCTTCGCCATAATAGGCTTCACGGAGACCTTTTTCGCCTCTACTGGTTTCTCGTATCCCTTGAAAACCCGCATGTCTACGCCGCTACCTCTCATGTGACTCCTCAAGTCATAGTCTGCTCTGTAGGCGTGACCTGAGACTTCTACCCATCCCCAACGTTCAACGTAGACCTCTTGGTCGAAACTCATAAGTGAATAGTGCGCCCTTTCCCATGGAAACTTCTCAATGAAGCGCTGCTTCGCAGCAGGGACGCCTAAATCAACAAGAAGCTGCTTCGCTAGAGCCATGAAGACTGCTTGCCACTCAGACTTGACAACGCCTTTCTTCAGAGCTTCCTTAGTTGTAAGCTCTGTTATCTTTTCTGAGTTCTTCTGTCTCTCTTTGGCTAGTAGAAACCTTAATGATTCGTTTTCGATTCTTTTGAGAATGAAGCAATCAGGTTCCTCGGGATCGAAGAAGAATTCCAAATCAGCTATTGTAAACTCTCTCAGTCGTATCAGACCCTGCCTTGGCGAAATCTCGTTCCTGAGAGCATGGCCGATTTGCAGAACGCCAAAGGGAAGCTTTTCCCTTGCAATGCTATGCAGGCGGTTGAATTCCACGAATATTCCTTGCGCCGCTTCAGGGCGACCGTAGCCGACGGCTTCCGAATATGGCCCGATAGTGGTTTTGAACATTGTCAAGAACTGCTTTGGTTCGTCAAATGAGCCGCCACAGTCCGGGCAACGGATTCCATGTTTGTCCATAGCTTTTCCTAGCTCGGATAAGCTCAGCTTTTCAGCTTCTGCCTCCGTAATCTTTGTGAATTCTCTTAGCAGATGATCCGCACGGAACCTTCTTTTGCACTTCACACATTCTGTCATCGGTTCCTTGAAGCTTGCGATGTGACCTGATGCTTCGAAGACTTGGCTGGGAGCAATTATCGGTGATTCTATTTCCAAGATTCCAAGTCTATTCACAAAAAGCTCTCGCAGCTTATCTTCGATGTTCTGTTTCAGCTTGACGCCCAAGGTGCCATAGGTGACGAAGCCGCCTACGCCACCATATATTTCATATGATTGCCAAAAGAAGCCTCTTCTTCGGGCCAATTCATTAATCATTGTAGACTCGTCAGGCGTTTTAGCTTCATTTGCCATATCCTAACTACCTCTCTAGGCCGAATGCTTAAGGACACTAAAACCTTCTCAATAATAAACCTTCAAATCGAAAGCAATGATGCATCAACTGAGACAGCTTCAGGATCATTAAAGCCACCTTTCTGGGCAAGAACAGCAAGAGGCACATTAGCTATAGATAAAAGAAGGAGTTGAATAGTGAACGAGGAGATATTTTGGTTCGCGTGAGACTGTACCAATTTGACACTAGGCAGAGAAGTGAGGACCAACAAAGTGTTTTATAAGGCTTGCATTAAATAGGAAAAAGCTAGTAAGGTGTCCTAGCTTGCGAAGAATAAGAACTGCCCTTGTAGGCGTTGGAAACTGCGCATCAGCCTTGGTTCAGGGCATACAGTACTATGGCAGCAGAAACGCAAGAGAAGCAATTGGACTGCGCAACCTCGTTTTAGGCGGATTCCAACCGAAAGACATCCAAGTGGTCGCAGCTTTTGACATAGACGAGCGCAAGACTGGAAAAGACCTCTCAGAGGCTGTCTTTGCACCTCCAAATAACGCCCCGAGAATAGCAAACGTCAAACCAGCCAATGTGATGGTGCAAAAAGGTCAGGTCTTGGATGGTTTGGGCGAATATACCAAGCAAATCATAAAGGTAGACAACTCACAAGGAAGCAATGTTTCGCAAGTTTTGAAAGACAGCGAAGCAGAGATAGTTGTGAACTTGCTTCCAAGCGGAGCCACGAGGGCCTCACAGCACTATGCAGAACAGGCGTTGGCCGCAGGTTGCGCTTTCGTGAACGCAACACCTAGCTTCATCGCTAGTGATGAGAATTGGGCCAGACGATACGAGAGTGCAAAATTGCCCCTTGTCGGCGACGATTTGATTGATCAAGTCGGAGCTACGACACTGCATAAAGCATTGCTGAAGCTGCTCTCGATGGGTGGGGTTCGCGTGGCTGAAACCTATCAGCTTGATGTGGGTGGTGGCACAGAATCGCTTGACACGCTTGAGCGCACAAAGGATCTAAAACGAACAGTGAAGACAAGGGCAGTTGAGGCTTCCCTGCCTTACAAGGCCGAAGTCGTTGCAGGCTCAACGGACTATGTGGATTTCCTTCAGAATAGGCGCGACAGCTACTTCTGGATCAAAGGAACCTATTTTGGCAACGCCCTCATGCAAATAGACCTCAAGCTCTCAACCATGGATGCACCAAACGCCGGATCAGTATTACTTGATGTGATAAGAGCCGTGAAAATCGCCTTAGAAAGAAGACTTGAAGGAGCGATTTTGCCGATATGCGCCTACGCCTTTAAGCATCCTCCACAACAAGTAACGTTAGAAACCGCTGAAAAAATGTTTGCCGAGTTCGTAACCTAACGGGACTTCCTCGCGATTTCCTGCAGTTCACGAACCACTTTGGCTCTTACACCGCTTGTTCCGAGCCTTTCCTTCATTGTGGCTATTGTCTTTACTGGTGTAGGATCGACTCCATGCAGCAGGGCTAAGTAAACGCTAGCAAAATCGCCAATGCAGACAGTCGAACACATTTTCGCCAGCCTGCTTCTACCCTCGCCCATGACGTCAAAGATCCTTAGGTGCTTTTCTTGAAGCAGCTCCCTTGTGGCCTCGATTCTGTAGCGCATTTCGACGGGTTCGTCTGCGTCTCGAACGAGTATTATCGAGAAGAATCTGTTGGGTCTATTAAGCTGCTCCCATCCTACGATCTCGTTATGGTTAAGCTCAGGGAAACATTCCCATTTTGCTGGCACCTTACTATTTTCGTTGAACTGAGTCTTGAAACGTTGGGCCACGGCTCGATAGAATCCGAAGCCATAGATAACTGGAACAGAGCCACCAATCGATAAAGCCAGCTTCTTGGAAAAATTGAGGTCTGATGATTTTCCAGGCGAATTCTCGTCAGCAACGAGTTCCAGAACTCTAACTGTTTCAGCCACTTCAGAATCAACCTTTGAGACGAGACCAATTTTCTCCAATATTTTCGGAAGTGGCATAAACAAATATGGAAGTGTCGCGCGAGGAACCATACCAAGAGGAACCGGTACATGTGGAATGTTTAGTCTTTTGGCCGATTCGCATACTTTGCCTCCAGAGCATATGCAGACAATCATGCATTCTCGCTTGACTGCGTCTAGGAGCACGCTTAGTGATTCCTCTGTTTCTCCGGAATAGCTTATGACAAAGACTAGCGTGTCCTGATCTGCATATGCAGGTAATGAGTATTCCCTACAGACTTCGATAGGGACGGTGAGCCTGTCTCTAGCCCAGTCTTTGAGCAGATCTCCTCCGATCGCAGAGCCGCCCATGCCGGAAACGATTATCGTTCTAGGCTTGGGAAAATCCACCGAGATCCTGTCTGCAAGGCTGCTAGCTTTACTGTAATGCTCAGACGCATTTACGCAAAACGAAAGCATATTGCTCTTATCGATTTTTTTAATCTTGGCGAGATCGTCCAGAACAGATTTCGACAATCTTCATTCGCCTTTTTTCTTTTGTTGGAAGGTTTATATGGGGCTTTTGGCTTTTAAGCAAAAGGTCCAATCACTCAATTGTCCTTGAGGAAAAACGCCTTGAATGAAAAGAGAGTGTCTGTTGCTATACCAGCTTCCGTCGTTTCTGACACGCCACACTTACGTGAGAAAACAGCAAAAATAGGCATGATCGGCAGAGCAGCCGCAATCTTCAAGGTTGGCAAAGTCATCATTTACAGGGACAGCTTAGGACTAGATCAAGCAGCTGACATGAATCTGATTGCGACCTTGCTTAGGTATTTAGAGACACCACAGTATTTGCGGAAGCTGCTTTTCAAGCTTGAGCCCAACTTGCATTATGCAGGTATACTACCGCCGTTACGAACACCGCATCATCCGTTAGAGCATCAGTTGAGAAGACTGAAGGTGGGGGAGTTCCGCGAAGGCATGACATTATCCAGAATGGGAAAACACATGCTTGTCGACATTGGTGTCGAGCAGCCCGCATTGCTCCTCGGCAATCGATTAGGTATTAACAGAAGGGTGACTGTGAAAATCGTTCGAATTGATAAGGAAGTCCACGTTGAATTGGCGAATCAGGATGAAATACCTTTCTATTGGGGTTATTCGGTGGCAACGGAGGAGTGGTCTTTGGGTAGATTGTTGAAGAGCCAACCTTTTGGTCTGACAATTGCTACGTCTAGGTACGGTGTCCCCTTTGGCGAAGTTGCTGGAAGAATGCGTGAGCAGTGGAGAAAAGCAAGCACAATACTGATCGTTTTCGGAGCCCCTGCACGAGGATTGTATGATATAGCTAAAAGCGAAGGATTCAGCTTGGATAACATTGTGGATTTTGTCGTCAATACTTTCCCTACGCAGGGAACTGGAACGGTTCGAACTGAAGAAGCAATAATCGCTTCTTTAGCAATCATGAACGTGTATTTTCGCTTTTAACATTTAAATTGTTCGTTATGCTTATCTGCGGGTATGGATTTCGACATCGCAATGCCATTGACGCTTTTCTTTGTTACGTTAGCTTCAATGTTGTTGAGCAAGAAGACTGAAAGCAAGCTAAAGTCTAATCTGGAGGAACGAGAGTTTGCCATGAAGGATGCTGTTCTGCTCGTAGCTGGTATGGCAGTCATGGTATCTATTGTAGTACTAGTCCCTCAGATGGCCATAATGACACTGTTCCTCTTTTCCTATTCCTCGTTACTCTTTATAGTCACCTACATTTTCTCAAACAGGCGATGGTATGCGGCGGTTTTGCCTCCTGTCACTTTCATAGCGCTGTACCTGCTGCTGCGAGGAACAACTCTATGGTCCACGTATCTAATCAACCTCTACGCCGTGATTTTCGCTATTGTAATAACCCTATATCTTGGCACTCTTTTCACCTGGAAAACGACGCTTGTCTTCGTCGCACTGCTGACTATTATGGACACAATATTGGTTCTGATAACGGGAGCCATGGTTTCTGCTGCAACCACAACCATCAGCCTGAACCTCCCAGTAGTTGTCACGTTGCCGATTTTTCCAGGGATGAACGGGGGATTTCTGCTTGGTTTAGGAGATTTTTTCTTCGCAGGACTCCTTGCTACGCAGACTTACAAGAGGTTTGGAAAGAGACTAGCAGTGTTATCGATTGTCACGATGACAGCTTCATTCTTTATCTTCGAGACTTACATGCTGAATTATCGGCCCGGACCGCTTCCTGGGACAATAATGATAATCTGCGGATGGATACCGTCAGCGCTGCTTGGTATGCGAGCCAGAATGTCGACAAACAAGACATGATTTGACGGTTGGGATTTGCTCCCGTTTGACAAAAGGAATTGGTGGCGATACATTTCAACAAAAATAGGAGATGGTGCTTTCTAACCGAACAGGGCTCCTAGACCTTCAAGTGCTGCTTCTTCCTTGTGTTTCTCTTCCTCTTCCTTTTTCTTCTTATCGTCTTCCTTGGGCTTGGTCTCTGTTACGGGTGTTGCTGCCGCTGGTGCTGCTGCTGGAGCTGCCATCATGGTTGGGGCCGACTTTATTGCCTCGTCGATTTTGACTTCTGCCAAAGAAGCCACGAGTGCCTTGACCCTGACTGGCTCAGCAGTTATACCTGCGGATGTCAAGACTTGCGTCAGGTTCTGCTCGTTTATTTCCTTTCCTGCCTTGTGAAGAAGCATTGCAGCGTAAACGTATTCCATACCTTTTTCACCTCTTCAATCAGCTATTTTAACTTTTTTCAGGTTTCTCCGATGAAATTGCCTTCTTCTCTATCGTAGGTAATCTACTACTTAAGCTTAGCATTTCCATGTGCGCTTTTCTGATCAGATCCTCTATTGTTTCACTAGTCGGCGATGCAGAGTTTATTGATAGAGCGCATGCTTCTCTATGGGCAATCTGCAGTAGTGCGGCCATGTTTTCAGTTGTTGGATATGCTATGCTTAGCGACAATGCAAAAGCATTTGCCTGGGCAGTCCCGACGCTTTGTTTGGTGCCGTCGACATCCACTCTAAGCTGCTCTTGCGTTATTACTAGACCGTCGTCATACACGACACTCATTGCAAGGCCGCTTTCAACAGGCTTTATACCAAGCTTTGACAGAACACTAGCAAGCCTTTCATCTATCGCTTCGCCCTTTCTAACGACAAGCGTGTCCTTGTTTATCCAGACGCTTCCTGACTCAATCCTGGTCGGCAGTCCAACAGAGTTCAGCTGGCTGATTATCGGGCCAGGAGGTTGACCTGTATTTCCTGATGGAATTACAACGTCAAATGCTGCTATGTCACCTGATTTGGCTGTGGTTTTCACCTTTCCTTTTTCAAGGATCAAAACTAAGTTGAACGGGTTCAAGTCTGTGAACAGGAAGACATTTGATCCTTTCAAGTGCTCTTCGAGTTTCTGCAGGTCTGGCTTGTCCTTGCAGTTTTCAATCGCTCTCTTCATAAGGCTGTTTTTCATCACTCTCATGTAAACCTTGCCGGCCAAGTTCTTCTTAAATGCCTGCAATTGAGCGGCTCTGACTTTCTGCAGATTGGCAATCCCGACGATCTTATGTTGGTTTACAAGTTGAGCTATATCCTCAACCTCACCGATCTTCTCCTGCAAAACTCGCTCTGACGGCATTGCTTCTCCTCTCTCATGACTTGATCTTTACAGGTGCGCCCATTGATGTTTTTATACGGGCATCCCGAATGTTCTTCATTCCTTTTTTCAATTTCCCTTCAACGACTCTTATGACCGTCTGGATGTTTTCAGTCAATTCCTCTTCTTTCATGTTCTCAGTTCCAACACGGCACTGCACAACAGGTTGATTGCGAAGCCTTACAACAATCGTCTTGCGATGTTTCGCCATCAATGCTGCTATGTCCACCGTAGGTGGAACTGGAACAGGCATTTTTCCTCTCGGGCCCAGAATTGGACCAAGAATCTTACCCACCAAAGACATCAATGGAGTTTCGGCTACAAAGAAGTCATAGCCATTAGCTATCTTTCTCAACTCTCGTTTCTTACCGGCTAGGCTTTCAAGTTCAGCCCTTTCAATAACGAGGTCTGCGTTCGCCTTCTTTGCCTTTAGAGCCATTTCGCCAGAGGCAATTATGCACAGCCTGTTTGGCTTTGCGGGAGCATATGGCAGTTCAACGATTTCCTGAATTTTGCCATCGGGGGATTTCATGTCGATGTCTCTTAGGCGCAGAACAA
Source organism: uncultured Candidatus Bathyarchaeia archaeon (assembly GCA_964506875.1). Classification (GTDB taxonomy): domain Archaea; phylum Thermoproteota; class Bathyarchaeia; order Bathyarchaeales; family Bathycorpusculaceae; genus CAZDNV01. The sequence continues at coordinate 3,105 of CAZDNV010000019.1, read as the reverse complement.
GCTCTACGGATTGATTGAACTTCCTCTTTTCTGATTTCTCTTTTACATCTTTCACTGCTGCCTGTATCGTTTTCTGGTCTAAGGGCATTCTTAGGACCTCGTGCCAATGAGGGAATGGAACCCAGTTATAAAAATATTCTCTTATGCTTGATCCTTGAATATCTGGTCATGCCTGCCCTCGTCGATCTCTTTCTGCACTTCGCGTGGGTCCTTGCCCTCAGCAGTGACGCCCATGCTGACACATACTCCCAGTATCTCTTTTGCTGCACTCTTGAGGTCTTTTGCCAGTAGTTCTGGTCGTTTCATTTTGGCTATACGCACGATCTGTTCTACAGTTAGATTTCCGACCTTCTGGGAATGTGGGGTACTGGAGCCCTTTTCGATCTTTAGTTCGCTGACTATTAGGGCTGATGACGTTGGAGTACCTACAGTGACTTCAAAATCCTTAGTGTCGGGATCAACGATGACTTTCACGGGAACTTTCATTCCAGAATAGTCTTTTGTGAGCTCGTTTATCTTGTTTACAATCATCATTACGTTTACGCCAAGTGGGCCCAGAGCAGGTCCCAATGGTGGTCCAGCGTTTGCTTGTCCTCCGCTTACGAGCAGTTCTATGATTTTCTTGTCAGCCATTTATTTCTCACCATTCTGTGTTTTGGCTTTCTCAACCAGTTTTACGTAATCGGAATTGACTGTTATTGGCAAGGTGAAGGTTGCTTCCAGCAATTCCAATGTGACTTCAGCCTTAGCCTTATCGATGCGTGTTATCTTTGCGCGCATTCCTTTGAAGGGTCCGCCCGTGACTTCTACTATGTCGTCTTCGTTCAGTTCTTCAATGACCGGTTTTCTGACAATGTATCTCTCGATTTCTGCAAAGCCAACCATACCAGGAATTCTTGATCTCACGTGCCTTATGCCTGTAATGGCCTCTTCCACAAAATGCGGGCCTTCGGCTTCCATGAAGACATATCCTCTAAGGGCCTCAGGCACAAGAATGGCTTTTATTGGTATTTTTGCCATTTCAATCTTTGTGGAAAGGAGTCTAGCAACGTTTTTTTCCTGTCCTGTTGTGGTTTTGACAGCAAAAATCTTCGTCGCAGTTTCTTCAGCCTTGGCCATGGCTTCTCTTCCTTCAGCCCGTAGTCGAACTGCCCGGTTGCAGGACAGAAGACAGCAGTTTAATGATAAACCCTACCAAGCCAATTGCGCTTATGCCAAGGAAACATATTTTTATCGATAGCCAAAGCTCGCTCCTTCCGGGTTTTATTGCGAGTCTAAGCGTTTTTGCACATTGAGCTAGGAATGACCTTAAACCCATGATTCATCGCACACTCAACATTTCGGATTAGATATAAAGGTTGCTGTATTCGTATTCTCATAGACGGAAGAGCTTCTATTAACCTTTGCTTATCAGGTGCTAGGCTTTTTCGAAGGGAAAGCCTATCTCCCCGAGGATTCTTACAATATGCGGCTTGTCCTCGCCCGTAATACCCTTCCAATCGAGAATTATGGAATCAACTTTCTCTAAGGTTCTCTCTATGCAGTGCCTTAGGATCGTTGCATCTATGCTTGAAACAGCATACTTTGGAATAATATGTCCAAAAGCTATCTCTTCCTCCAAGGCTATCTTCGTGAATTTCATGTTGTAGTGCGGTCCCCCTATGCCAAGCGACACTTTGGCAGATCGTCGTCCAAACTTGGAGATTGCCTCAGTCGCGGCGCGAGCTACGACATCAGCTGCTGCCACGTCGTTCCACTGCTCAATCGAGCTTCCCAGTTCAACAAACATGGTCGGCACATCTAATGATGGCCCGTGATGCGTGGCCTCATAGGAGACTTCATAGGAAAGGCCTCTTTCCTTCTTAAGACGCATCATTGCTCCTAATGCGGTTCTCATGGCGCTTGCAGGTGAAAAAGAGACCTTTCGGGGAAGCCCGCCCAGTTTGGCGTCTCCCAGGTTTCCGGGCGTATGGGTTGAAAGTGTCGGTGTTCTGCTTTCGCTGCTGTGTCTCGAAATGAAGACAACTAACTCCAGACTTCCAAATTGGCTTGCCAGGTCCTGCGAGTACACTGACTCCTCATTCAACGTGATGAGCCTGGCTTTTCTATGGTTGATGTCAGCCTCATAGACAGGATTTCCTTGGAAGTCACCTGGTACTTCCTTGAATATACGCATTTTCAGGATTTGACCAGCGATGTTTTGGCTTGCAATGTCCTTGTTTGAGGCAACCAGTAAAATCATACTTTAAGCCACTCTTTCGGTTATTGATGGCAAGGTTAGATATTCTCCAGTTGGTAATGAAGTTGACGTAGACCTCACTACCAAGTCGCGAATGCCATATACCAGACCACGTAGCTTGTGGCAGAAGCAAAATGGAAAGCCAGGCTTGCTACAAACGGTTCTGTGATCGAGAAAGCTTAATAATGAACTAGGATAGGTTTGGTCTCAAAAGGTGGTAGTTTGCACCTAGTAAACTTCAAGGATTTGACTGGTCAACAGCTTATGGGAATAATCGACAAGGGAATTGAGGTCAAACATGATCCTCAGAAATATAAGTCTTCACTTGCCGGAAAATCGGCGGCTCTGATCTTCCAAAAAACCTCCACTCGCACTAGAGTATCGTTTGAGGTTGCCATGACTCAGCTTGGCGGTCATGCTCTATTTATAGATTGGAGGACAACCAACCTCGCACTGGCAGATATTTCTGATGAGACTCAGTATCTTTCACGGAATGTTGATTGCATAATGGCCAGACTGATGAAGAACTCCGACTTGCAGAAGATGGCTGAGGCATCACGGGTTCCAGTGATAAATGGATGTGATGAAAAGTATCATCCCAGCCAGGCAATAGCTGACTTGATAACCATGAAAGAAAAGAAAGGCAAACTGAAAGGCGCAAAGCTCGTTTATGTAGGCGTACACAACAATGTCTGCAATTCGCTAATCGAAGGATGCACGAAAACCGGAGTCAGAATAACGGCGGTAACACCGATCACTACTTCATACTAGAGGCCAAAAAACCTCTTCCAAGAGCGTCAGAAAGTGGCTTCGCAAACTATATTGTCCCTTCTGGCATCTTGTTTAGCCAATTCAGAATGTTCCTT
>CAZDNV010000018.1:0-24066 GCA_964506875.1 uncultured Candidatus Bathyarchaeia archaeon | reverse complement strand
CAAAAAAGCTTGACCGAGTGGTCGTGGCTGGCTGTTCACCGAGGCTTTATGAACCGACCTTTCAGCGGTGTGTTTCACAAGCTGAGCTGAATCCGTGGCTTTTCGAAATGGCCAACATTCGAGAGTTCTCGTCGTATTGCCACCGGAACACTCCTGCAGAGGCCACAGAGAAAGCCAAGGACACACTACGGATGGCTGTGGCCAAAGCGAGGCTTCTTGAGCCTCTGAAACCAATTGAACTGTCCGTGACCAAGAAGGTAATGATCATCGGCGGAGGCATAGCAGGCATAAGCGCTGCTTTAGACCTAGCCGACATGGGATTTAAGGTCTATATGGTGGAGAGAACAGAAACTATCGGTGGATACATGGCACTCTTGGACAAGACCTTCCCGACTCTCGACTGCAGCATATGTATCGAGGGCCCGAAAATGGTGGATGTCGGAAGACATCCCAACATAGAAATAATCTCTTATGCTGACGTTCTGAAAGTGGATGGCCACGTAGGCAACTTCAAGGTGAGAATCAGAAAGAACCCGAGATACGTCATAGCCGAAAACTGCACTGGATGTGGGGAGTGCAAAGATGCTTGCCCAATCGAGTATCCAAATTACGCTGATATGAACTTGGGAGTAAGAAAGGCAATCTCAGTTCCTTATGAGCAGGCTGTTCCGCTCGTGTACACGATAAACAGAGACTACTGCATTGAATGCTTCAAATGTGTCGACGCATGCGGAGCTCGAGAAGCAATAAACTTCGACCAGAAACCTGAAGAAGTCGAAGTTAACGTCGGCGTCATAATCCTTGCAGTGGGATATGACATGTATGATCCTGGAGACTTGGAGTGGACGGGCTACGGCAAATTCGATAATGTATTCACGGCCCTTGAATTCGAAAGACTGATTCTCGCTGCTGGACCGACAGGCGGCAAAGTAGTGCGCGCTTCAGACGGGCAGAAACCGCATTCTATCGCTTTTGTTCAATGTGTAGGCTCTCGCGACATCAACAGATATGAATACTGCTCAAGTTTCTGCTGCATGTACACACTGAAACATGCAGTAATGCTCAAAGAGAAATACAAAGACGCGATCGAAGTCTACGTGTTTTACAATGACATGCGAAGCAACTTCAAAGGCTACGAAGAATTCTACAACAGAGCGCAAAAATCCGGCGTCAAATTCATCCGAGTAAAGCTGGAAAACCGCCACGTGACCGAAAACACCCAGACCAAAAGCCTGACCGTCACAGGCGAAACAGAAGACGGGAAGCCCGTGTCCACAGAGACTGACATGGTAGTTCTAGCAAACGCTGCCATTCCAGCAAAGACAGCTTCGAAACTTGCAGGAATCCTCAAGATACCACTAAGCAAAGACGGATTCTTCACCGAATGCCAACCCAAAATCAGACCAACGGACACAGAAATACCTGGGATATTTATTGCAGGCGCATGCCAAGGACTGAAGGACATTCCCTACAGCGTAGCCCACGGCAGTGCTGCCGCTGCTCAGGCAGCTTCAGTTCTAGGCAAGGGAGTATGGATTGTCGAGCCTCTTGTAGCAAAGGTGAATGAGGATCTCTGTAGTGGATGCGGAATCTGCGAATCTGCATGCGGATACCAGGCGATTGCAGTCGAGAAAGTGGGAGACAAGCAACTGGCCAAAGTCGCCGAAGGATTATGCCGCGGATGCGGACTTTGCAGCTCAGCATGCCCAATGGACGCTATAACGATGCCGAACTACTCAGACAAGCAAATTGCAGTTCAAATAGAAGCTGTCCTAACTAGGAGCAAGAAAAGTTGAGCGTGCCATCATCCTCCAAGGCTGAAGAACCAAGAATAGGCGTATTCGTATGCTATTGTGGTCTCAACATCGGGGGAGTAGTAGATGTTGAGGATGTGGCCGAATATGCCCGGAAGCTGCCGGGCGTAGTCTATGTGAAAACAAACCGCTACACTTGCGCCGACCCAGGCCAAGAAGAAATCAGAAAAGGCATAAAGGACTATAAGCTTAACCGTGTAGTAGTCGCCGCTTGCTCTCCTAGAATGCATGAACCGACTTTTCGAAGGACTGTCGCTGAAACAGGTCTGAACCAGTTCCTGTTCGAGATGGCCAATATTCGGGAATTCTCGTCATGGTGTCATCAAGGTGCGCCGAAGGAGGCGACGGAAAAGGCTAAAGAACTGGTAAAAATGGCAGTCGCAAAAGTGAGGCTACTTGAACCACTGGATGTAATCGAAGTGCCAGTGACTAACAAGGCCTTGGTCGTCGGCGCCGGAGTTGCAGGCGCGAGCGCTGCCGTTGACCTTGCAGAAATGGGGTACCACGTCTACCTGGTCGACAAGGCTGAGATTATCGGAGGACATATGGCTCAGCTTGGCAAGACTTTTCCCGTTTTTGAATGCTCCAACTGCCCTCAACAGATACATTGCTCAAGATTCTCATGCGTCGCCACGAGAATAGGTGCAGCCTCAACCCATCCGAACATTGAATTACTGGTCTATTCTGAAGTCAAAGAGGTTGAAGGCGTAATCGGCAACTATAAGGCAAAAGTGCTAAGAAAGCCACGGTTTGTCGACCAAAACAAATGCATTAGCTGCAGCAGATGCACCGAAGTCTGTCCAGTGCAAGTGCCAAGCGAATTTGATGCTGGCATGAAAACGAGGAAAGCAATCTACCTGGCGTTTCCAGATGCAACGCCAGCAACCTACACAATTGACAAGGAAGCTTGTCTCTATTTCAAAGATGAGAGCTGCAGAAAATGCCAAGAGATCTGTCCCGTAGCTGCCGTCGATTTCAACGTACAACCTCAAGAACAAAACCTAGAAGTAGGCTGTATCGTAGTTGCCACAGGCTATGACATTTATGAACCAAGCGATCTGCCAAACTATGGTTTCGGAAAATACAAGAATGTCGTAACAGCGCTACAGCTTGAACGAATCATAGATTCAGGGACACAAGTTCTTGGAACACTCTGGAAGCCATCCGACGGCAAGATACCTCAAAGCCTAACATACATTCAGTGCGTGGGCTCAAGAGACGTAAACAAATTCGAATATTGCTCAGGCTTCTGTTGCATGCTGACCCTAAAAAGCGCTGTCCTTCTCAAAGAAAAATACGGTGGCAAATTGAGCATTGACGTCTTGTACACGGACATGCGAGCCAACAGAAAAGGGTACGAGGAACTCTTCAGAAAAGCCCAAGACATCGGCATAAACTTCATTCGAGCGAAGCTTACAAATCGAGAAATCACAGAGGATCCGGCAACAGGAACTCTCACCGTTCATGCTGAAAAAGAAAACGGTGAACCCGTGGAAGTCAAAAGCGACATGATTGTGCTAGCCACAGCCGCAGTGCCCAGTCAAGGCTCGGAAGAGGTTGCCAGAGTCTTCAACATAAGCCGCGGGAGCGACGGCTTCTTCATGGAAAGCCACCCAAAACTCAAACCCATAGATACTCCAGCAGACGGTGTCTTTGTAGCTGGAGGATGTCAAGGACCCAAAGATGTCCCCTACAGCGTTTCACAAGGAATGGGAACTGCGGCACGAGCAGCTACCATACTTTCCCAGCCCAAATGGAAAATCCAGCCAATAATTGCCGTAGTTGATGCCTCCAAATGCCGTAACACCAAAGTGAAATGCGGCATTTGCGCCAAGGCGTGCCCATATGGTGCAATAAGAGCTCCTGAAGGACAGGCCGCAGAAGCCATGACTGCAATGTGTCACGGCTGCGGCACGTGCGTGGCTGAGTGCCCAGCAGACGCCATAACACAGAAGCATTTCACCGACGCGCAGATCTCCGCTCAGATAACAGCTGCCTTGGAATCTGAGCCTGAAGACAAGATTCTAGGCTTTCTGTGCAACTGGTGCAGTTATGCAGGAGCAGACTTGGCAGGTACAAGCAGATTCGAGTACCCTTCCGTCATAAGACCAATTCGAGTAATGTGCTCTGGAAGGGTAGACCGCGATTTCGTACTAGAAGCCTTTCGCTTAGGCGCAGGCATGGTTCTAGTGGGTGCATGTCATTTACCATTCGACTGCCACTACATTAGCGGAAACTACAAGATGAAGGCACGGATGGATGCCCTGGCTCCAATGCTACAGAAGCTTGGCATGAGCCCAGAGAGATTCCGCGTCGAGTATGTTTCAGCAGCTGAGGGTATCAGATTCGCAGAGATAATAAGAGAAATGACATCTCAAATGCAGGCACTGGGGAAGGAGAAGATTAAGGCTGAGAATGCGAAAATGCGGACTTTCCTAGAGAATATGTTGAAGCGAAAGGAACAGAAGCAACCTCAGTGAGCTAGCAGACTGGGAAACTCTTGCAGAACACGCGATGCATTCAATTGCCCTTGCGATGACTCTGGAAGTCCATGGATCCAGCCCTTGCGAAGCTTGTTTCTCCCGATGCAATACGTTGCGTCGGTTTCGAGTCCAGAAAGGCCTATCATTTTATCAAGCCCAAGAAAAACCAGGCACGTCAGTTTCATATACTAAAATGGATCTAGGAGATTCTGCCGGAGGGAGAAGTCGTGTCCATTAGGATCGCGTTAATTGCGGTAATTCTGACGCTTCCATTACTGTTGGTTAGCGTCCCACGCGTACAGGCACAGCGGCTGCCTGGACCGTGGTTTGAAGTAACCCCGCGGAGCGTAACACTTGGACCCAGTCCGTCAGTAGGGAAAGAATTCATGATCGGTGTCAACATAACAGGACTTGAAGAAAACTGGCACCTCGTCGGTTTCCAACTCGAACTCTTCTACGACCCAGAACTACTGCAGGTGGTAAACATTACTGAAGGGCCGTTCTTACAGAACCCAATATGGAACCTTTACGGAACACTGTTTATGAGTGGGGATACGGGCACAAACGTCTGGGCAGTTGGCATCATATTCGACTCTGGCTCGGGTTATGACCAGACCACATTTCCAAACGGAAATGGCACTGTTGCATACGTTGCGTTTAGAGCTATCAAGCAAGACAAGCTTCACACGCTTGAATGCAGCTTGACCTTAGCCGTCTACGGGAGCTCTTGGGCGGTGGACAAGGACGGCAATGTCATACAGATAGATGAGGCTGAGAATGTGGATGGAGAGTACACGATGTGGCCGTTGTCGTGTGCTGTGGGTGGATCAGCATTGGATATCAGTGGGCTGGAGTTGATATCCCCTTGTTTGCAGTTGTTCGCTTCGTACCTGCTAATTGCCGCAGCAGTCGGAGCAGTAGGGGTTATCAAGAAGAGAAAGCGTGAGCACTAAGCTAACGCTTGTCTTCTTCTCTATTTTTACGCGAGCTTATCATGCGTCTGCAATTTCATCGAAGTGCCTTGCGCGCCCCGATGCTACCTGAATACCTGTCCCTATCAGCTCCCATCGTTATAACAGTCGTGGCCTCATTGAGCCACCTTCTGCTCAAGCACAGAACCTGGCAAAGCGTGCGCTTTCGCATGACTAGGGAGGTTTTCAGACATTCGCACGTTGTGTTTCTATTTCGCTTGTCTTCTAGAACGGTCTTGTCTAGTCTCCCAATATTCTCTAGTCCTCAAGTATTGGATCTTCGCTTTCAAGAGGTCCATGAAAAACTCATCTTCATTGGGATGCATTCTTCCCAGAATTCTTGAGGCTGTTTCTGGCCCTACCCCCTTGACTTCCAAGGCGATAATTGCCTTCTTGCCATAGCTCAGCACCAAGTCGGCTGCGCGTCTTGCTTGGGTCATCTCCTTAAGATCCTCTTCTGGCAGCATTTTGCCTTGACGTCTTTTCATGTAGACTTCCAGAAGATGCGCGCTGTCTTGCCCTGGATATAGCAGGGATAGAAGCCTTGAACCGCAATGTCCACATTGGGGATGCTCGTGCAAGTTTCTGACTTTATCTTCGTTAGTCCACTCTCCGCATGACATACAAGCTAACGTAGCATTTCGGGCCTCTATTGCCTTCTTCATTCGGTCAATGTTGGTCAGCAGAACTTGCTCAGAAGCCATCAGTTCAGACGCATCTGCATACTTCTGAAGAATGTGATATGCTAGCGGCGTAGGTTTGTCAATCCGATAGATAGTGCTGACTTTCAGCTTTCCATCTCTTATGCTCGCCATGATTTCCTTTGTTTTCCCAATGTCAGCTTTTTCGAGCATTGCCTCCCTCAGTGTTTCATCATAGATAGGCGTGTTTCCAAACTGCCGCGGCAGTTGGCTCAGCCTTTCGTAGCTCATTGTTCTTCCACGGGGCAATGCTCCAAACCTATCAGCCACGAACTTCATTTTGTACGAAAACGGGAACTTGGCTTCCAGATAGGAGGCGAAAGCTTTCTCTATCTCATCATCCGCCAAAGAAAAAAGGTTTGCAGAAACACTCTCTGCCTCCTTCTCCGTCAGCTTTCGCCGCATTTCAATCAGAACGCGATAACCATCATTCCACCATCCAACTATGATCTCCCTGTCAGAAAGAATGGTGTCAAAAATGCCGCCCAAGGTGCGGTTGACTATTTCACCGAAGCAACCATGAACAATCAAGTACTTATCAAAAGCCTCGACTAGAATGTGGTCACATGTTGGCACAGGGGCTCCTTGTTGCATATGCTCTTCGACTTCTCGAATTGCTTCAAGCAAGGTGGCCTCGTTTAGGGTAAGTTGCTTGGCGAGTTCTCTTGCCGCAACCTTTGCGTCTCCTGAAAGCCTTAATGATTCCGCTATTTTGCCCCGTATCGCACCAGTCTGTTGTGCCAAGTCGAAGGGCAGGGGGATCATTTCACCATCCCAACCTGGGACAGCTGCCAGTGGATCTTCTGAGGGAACTATGTAAACGGTTCCAGTCTCTTCTTCTATTTGCACTATGCGCCAGACTCTTCCTTTGATGATGAAGTTCAATCCAACGCGTGCGTGCAGAGACATAAATTCGTCGCCTAAGGTGCCTACTTTTCTGTCTGATATGATGTCAATTATCGGGTAGCGTCGTTCGTCAGGTATCATGCTTAGATTCTCGTAATAGTAGCGCCGGGTTCGGGGGGCTCTTCTCAAGATGCTTCCTTCTTGCTCAACTCTTAGCTCGCCAAGACTCTCTAAAAAATATGAGACATCTAGGAGCTGGCTCTGTGAAAGGTTCCTGTAAGGATATGACCTTTGCAGTAAAGCAAGCAGTTTTTCTGATCTGATGCTAGAGTTGTCTACGAGTATTCCAGCAATCTGATGAGCCAATACATCCAAAGCTCCCTCATGGATCAAGACCGGTTCAAGCTTACTCTTCTGAGCGTTCTGAATAGCTGCAATGGATTCCAGCGTGTCATCTGGATAAGCTGTGATTATCGTTCCTTCTGAAAGTGCGTCAAGGCGATGGCCGCTACGCCCCACTCTTTGTATCAGGCTGTTGACTTGTCTGGGTGAAAGGTATTGAATGACCAGATCCACATTTCCTATGTCAATTCCCAACTCGAGAGTGCTTGTGCAGATTATGGCCTTCAAACCTCCCTCTTTGAATTCATCCTCGATTTGGGCACGTTCTTCCTTTGACAAAGACCCATGGTGAACCGCAATGTCCTTTCTTCCGAGTTGGCTGACCTTGTAGCCAAGCATCTCTGCATTCTGTCTGCTATTAACAAAGATCAGCGTAGACCTGTGAGTGTCTACGAGTTCGACAATTCGTCTTAATCTAGCCGCCGCTTCAGGCGAAGTTCGTAGCTTCCCTGCATTGTCATAGTCAGTTTCTATCGGGGCCGGGTTTTCCACGTTGTACTTGTATCCCTTAGACAAGGATGCTCGTACGATGCTGATGTCTCTGAATGTTCCAGCAACGAATTTTGCCACTTCTTCAGGGTTGCCGATGGTGGCTGACAAGCCTATCCTTTGAAATCCGTTTCCAACAATGTCTTGAAGCCTTTCTAGAGCTACAGCCAATTGAACTCCGCGCTTGCTTGAGGCGAGTTCATGCACTTCATCCACAATCACAAACTGGACTTGGCTTAGATGCTGCCTCATGCGCGAACCCGAAAGAATAGCCTGAAGTGTCTCAGGAGTCGTAACGAGCACCTGTGGCGGAAAAATCGCCTGTTTTCTGCGAAGCTTCAACTCCGTATCTCCGTGTCTGACTTCAATCGAGATATTAAGCTTCGATGCCCAGTAGCCTAAGCGTTTGAGCAAGTCACGGTTCAAAGCTCTCAAGGGCGTGATGTATAATACAGCTATCCCATTCCTCGGTTCTTGTTGAATCAGTCTGGAAAAGACAGGAAGAAGCACAGCCTCAGTTTTGCCGCTTCCTGTGGGTGCAATCAATAGCACATTTTCCCAGTTTAGTATTGGCTGAAGAGCCATTGCTTGAGGCAAAGTTGGTGCCGTGAATCCCAGTTCGCTCAATCCCTCTTGCACCGATCTGGCGAGAAGGTGAAAGACATCAGAACCTCCTCTTTGCGTTTCCATTCAAGTTCCGCCGCAAGTGGAGCACTCACTTGAAATCATTCCTGTCAGACTATTAGAACGCATCGACCGAGCAGTTTGGGTTTCATTGCCAACTCAGACCGACATAGTCTTTTTCAAGCACAATGCATCTTTACCTTTGCCATAGAAATCACTGACCCTTTCATAGACTTCAAAACCATTCTTTAACGAGAAGTTTATCATTTTGCTGTTGGCCACGCTTGTGTGTACACTCAGTGTGCTCAACATCATTTTGGCCTTAGCAACCTTGACAGCTCTCTCGATTAGAAGCGTGCCCGCTTCTTTATGCTGAAAATCTTGGCTGGCGTCAAGCCAGTCGACCTCTAATGAACCATCATGGTTTGGGGCAAGGATCATAAAACCGGCAGCCTTTGCTTCGGATTCTTCAACCCAAATCTCTTCTTCTCTCTTAATCTTTGCCAATCTAGCTTCAAGCTCATCGGACACTTCCTTTCCCTGATTAGTGCTCTGTTCCAGTATGTCTGCACGGTTTGCGAAATCGCTGTCCTTTGTATCTTCGGATCTTGAACTTAGCCACTATTGCTCATCTCTTGAGAGCAAAAGATGCATGCAGGTTCCTCTCTTCATTCCAAGAAATCGAGATGATTTCCTCGTATTCGCCGGCTGAGAGTATTTGTCCAAACTCCGCAACTAATGGTTCCTTTCTCGAGCAGAAAATCAGCTCATCCTGCTCATTTGTCCATATTGACAATCCTCTCGTTTTCCCTTGGTGAATGAAATGCAGATAAGCGTCTCCATCAGTTACTTGCAGCATACCAATCGCGTTAGAACCTCCCAAAGCAAAGGAAAGCGTCTTAAGCGCTTCATTTACCTCTGCCTTCTGGTTCAAGAGCGCTATGAAAAGATGAGGAATGACCTCTGAGTCGATAAGCTCAACTTTGTCTGATTCGAAAACGTGATCTCTGCCCAGTTTCGCTCTTAGTTCTCTGTAGTTCTCCACTTTGCCATTATGAACCGAAACAACCGTCAGCTTATCTTGTTTGACGATGTAAGGCTGAGCAGTCTCTTTGAACCTCGCTGTAGTCATGAATTCAGGGCTAGGCATTCGAACGTGTCCAATCAAGACGGATGCTTCATGAACGCTGAAAATATTGGCCAGCAGCTTGGTAGGGGAGATTTCACTTGTCTTGCCAGTCTTTTCAAAGATGATGCTATTGTCACTTCTAAGGATTGCTAGGCCAGTGCCAAATCCACCAACGGGTCTTGGTTCCTGTGGGTATTGATGGACTTCGAGCTTCTCGAGTAGTCTGAAGACTTTGACAATAGACATAGGCTTGTTCAGTGCAAATCCGAATATGCCGCACACTTGTGTTCGCATTCTCCCTTGTGGTGGTTAAATCAACGTAGCTTGTTTGACATAAAAGTTCTTCAGACAGGTTGCGTAAAACCTTTTATAGGTTCCACGAATAGCTTAAACTCCGATGTCTTATGCCAAGTCTTCTGGTTCAAGCGAGAGGATTGTCAAAGAGATATGGGAAAGTAGTTGCTGTGAATCAGCTTGACCTGCAAGTTGAAGAGGGTTCAGTTATGGGTCTGATTGGACCCAATGGGGCGGGGAAAACGACGACGATCAAGATAATCCTTGGCTTACTCAGACCCGATAGCGGAAAAGTCGAGGTTTTCGGCCAGAACCCGTGGGATAATCCAAATATCAGAAGGCTTGTTGGCGTTGTCCACGAGAAAGCCTACTTTCCATCTCACCAGAGAACACTAGATTACCTGAAGAGAGTTTGCAGAATCTTTGGTGCACCTGAGACCAGAGCGATCGAAGTTCTGAAAATGGTTAATCTCCAAGAAGCCTACGACAGATCCATAAACGCCTTGTCTGCTGGCATGTTGCAGAAATTTGCCATTGCTCATGCTTTGATTCATAAACCTAAGCTCATAGTGGCCGATGAAATGACCGCAAATCTTGATCCACAAGCTCGAAGCGATCTTCTGGATTCAGTTGCAAGGCTCCACAAGGAGGAAGAAGTCACTTTCCTGCTCTCTTCACATATTCTTCCAGAGCTAAGCAGAGTCTGTGACTCAGTAGCAATAATCAGTAATGGGAATGTCTTGGCCTTGGGAAGCCTCCTTGAGCTTTACAACAAGTTCACGGCAAGAGTCCTCAGAATCTCGACAGACAAGCCAGAAGTATTGGCTCAGAAAATCCAGGGGCTTTCGTATGTGCAGTCGGTTGACGCGGACTCGCGCGGAGTCACAGCGAAGGTTGCAGAAGGCTCTGAGGAAAAGCTCTACGAAGATGGACCCGCTCTCGCCAAGAAGGTTGAAGCGAAGATCCTGGGGATTGAGACTGGCAGTGCGTCATTAGAAGAGCTGTATAGACTGGTTGTCACAAAAAGTGGGGCGAAATAGCATGAGCAAGACCAAAGGTAAACCTTTTCTAGAGATATTCGCGTCCGCAGTTCAGGAGGACTATCGCTTTCCTTTGCTAGAGCTCTTCGCTTTCCTCTACGCCTTAGGGACCTTTGCCTTAGCAAGCATGAGTTTCGTGGGACAAAACTTCGGTGAAGAACAAGCTGTCTTCAACCTTGCGAGTTCCTTAATGGGTCTTCCTCTCTTCATATTCGTCATTCTAGTCTTCAAGAACGTAGCCTATGGATTGGGAAATGACCTAGAAAAGGGCACAATTCAGACGATTTTATCTTATCCACTAAAAAGACATGCCATACTTACAGCTAAGCTTCTTTCTGCAATCGGTATTGCACTTCTATTGCTCTTTGGGATTCAAGTATTAGCTTTGTCTATTTTGGCTCCTGCCATGATTTTGCCCTTCATGCACGTAGTGATTCTTACCTACTTGGCGAATCTCAGCCTTGCATTGTTGACGACATCCATAATCCTGCTTGTTACACTATTGATTAGGAAAGGCGGATTAGCGATAGCTTTGGGAATCATAATATACTTTGCCATTAGCATAATTGAAAGCCTCGCTCTCTTTCTTGCACTCGTAAACCGCTCTCCTTTGGTGTTACAGGCACTGTCTGTTTTGAATCCTGCATTAGCCATGCAGTACTATTACAGCAATCTTTCCTTTCTTGGTGAAACTATTTGGGCGCCCAGTTTTGCAGAGGTAGTGTCATACGTTGGCGCAGGATACTTCATAATAGCTGTGGTTTTGTCACTGTCCTACTATCTCTTCAGTAGGAGGTTGAGTCTGTGAGGCGTTGGGTCAACCTCATCGGCAGAATCGGCACGATCCTAATGGTAATCGGATTGTCTATGGTACTCGTATACTTCATCCCCCCACTGGGTACTGGAAGCGGCAATGGAGGCTGGCGTTTCCCGCCTAACAGCTTCTATATCCCTGAATCACGCGTCTACAGCCCGCAATCTGGTTTCCACATCACTTTAGAAAGAAACGGCACATTAGAGATGTACATAATCGACCTAAGTGGCGACTACATTCTCGAATGGCTCTACAACGCAAACCCTCAAGACATGCTCAACATGTCAACCCTTCAGAGTTTCTTGGACCAACACGCAAATCACGTCGTAATCCACCAACAGCTGCTTACAGCGGACATTGAAACCGAGTATATCCCGATGAAGGTGACGAATCTGACTCTCATTCTTGGCAACCCAAGCCAGACAGACACAGTGGAATCAAGTTGGACCATAGACTGGTTCCAGACCATAGCACCAAAGCCACGCTTACTATTTGCCATACAACTAATCATACCTTCCGGAGTCATATTGACCGCCTGTTGGTCCATATACTTCTTCAGAAAAAGAGAGACCAGACCTGTGACGGGTTAGGTGAAGAAAAGACAATCCGAAGCTATAGGGAAAGCAGTAGAAGACAACGCAAGAGATCCTCCTTGGCTTCAACACTAGGGAAGCATACGAATATGATCTAATAGAGAGGAAACTAGTCATCTCAAAAACACGAGGAAACAAACTGAGCTTGTCGCTTCGCCCGTTTGATATCAGAACAGTGCGAAAAGAACGGAGCTGACAAAAAGCGCGCGCCTGAAACCAAAACCTTGAAATCCCGAGGAGTTCAATTCAGCTTGGACGATGAGGTCATCGAGGTACGGAGACGCCCCATGCGAATGATCGCTTTTTCCGCTGCTGAGTCCAAGTATGCAAAGCAGAAAAAGACATGTGTGAAATCCCATCTAATTTTTTGACAGACTTCCATATCTAATGCAGAAGTGAAAAAGAGTGTCTGCAAAGAAAGGAGAAGGGGAGGAGGCGTTATCGTTCTTGGGGTCCCGCGATGTAGGCCCAAACGCTTACGAGGACAAGTGTGAGACAGGCACCTGCAAACCCTGAGACCAGGAACCTGATTTGTACAAGTTCCGGTAAGATCACTAAGAGCGCTGGAATCAGATAGTCAGCAGTTAATTGGGCTATCACTCCTGCAGCGAATCCTAAGAGGGCCACGAGCAAGAAAATCTTTATCCTATCACCCATTTGAATCACCTTTTGCGTAGCAATTGATTTCAAGCGTCTTTTTAGTCTAACTCACATGTTTTTGTTTATTATTCCAAAAGCTGTGGCGTAGTCTTTTAATTATAGGATTAAAGCCCAAAACTGTTTTCAGTTCGGCATATAGCTCTACGTATATGTCAGCATATCTTTCGCATATTAACAATGGTTAAGATTGTTTTACGCGACCTTTCTTTTTTGGAGGTAACTGATTTGTCAGAAAGATTCTCGAAAAAATGGGAAACGAGAAGAGAGGAGCAACCGTTTGCAAATCGCATAAAAGAGGCTGTGAAGCCACCGGGCCCATTGAGGCCAAGACTTGACTTTGCCGTCAGACGCATAGAATTACAGGTTCAGAAACTAGATCAAGCAACTGATAGATTCGGACAAAGAGACAAGACGATCTTTGCCAGAATAGTGGACGCTTACACAAAGCATGACACCGCTCGCGCAAACGTATTCGCCAATGAATTAGCAGAAATACGCAAGATGGAAAAGCTCATTTTCAACGCTAGGCTTGCACTTGAACAGATCGTATTAAGATTACGAACTGTATCTGAATTGGGTGACGTTGTATCAACCCTAGGCCCAGCAGTGGGAGTGTTAAGATCGGTTAGAGCGGGACTAGTGAGCGTTTTTCCAGAGGCAGAAAATGAACTTGGCGAAATCGGCAACATGCTCAGTGGAATAATGATTGAAGCTGGACAAGGCTCAGGCATGACGCTGAACTTTGACACCGTAAACGAGGACGCAACCAAGATTCTCACAGAAGCTTCCACCGTTGCAGAGCAAAGGCTCAAGGAGAAGTTCCCAGAGCTGCCACCAGGGATGCCAGGGATCCCAGTGAATCCAATTGGCGAGAAATCGTCCACCGAAACCTCTTAGGATCAAAGGAGAAAAAAACATGTCACAAAACTCCAACCTTTTTCTTTCTGTTGGAAAGCAAGTCAAAGACGAATATGGTAGAATAGTAGGTAAGATAGCATCTTTTGCCGTAACTCCTAATGGAAGATTTAACACTGTCTTTGTCGAGCAAGGAGACGGAAGATTCTCGCGATATTCTGTTGAGTATTTGAAACTCGACGGCGCTGAGGTTACGCTTGCCTCGAAGATGAAATCAGATGCATCCGTGCTCTGTGATCATATCCCACTAATATGGCGCAAAGACCAAGCCCTCGAGGAAATGGTCAAGAAAAGGAAAATCTCACCAGAACTCTTCAACGAATTGCACAGCAGCTTCGATGGGGCACTGACCCAGCTGAAAAACGAGGCTCAAAACCTTGAGAAGGAAATCAACAGAGAAATCGACAGATGCGCCGAAGAAATAAAAGCACTGAACTATGCACTCGTACATCTTGAGATCGAACATGAAATAGGAAAGGTCGACGACCATTACTATGAGACAGCATTCACGATAATCCAAGACAACCTCAAACGGGTCAATATGGAAAAAAGCGACTTGGAAACCACGAGAAACAAACTGTCAAACACTCTGCTAGGCGACAAGATAGAAACAACCGACAATGTAAAGTCAAAAGCGAAAGAACTCCCTTCTAAAGGGTCAACCACACTCTATTCTCCCGAACTCCCAGAACCGCCAGTAGTCGTATACGTAAAAGAAATAGGAAAGACAGGCATATAGCCGACAACGAAGAGCAGCGGGCGGAGGAAAAAAACATTAAAAGTCTTATCCATTCTGCCCCCCCGCCGCTTCGAGAAACGGTAGCCAAATCTGTCGAAACCCTAAAGATTCAACAGCAGAGACTTGGACTTGCAGGCTTCAGATTCAAGGAAAGAGATAAGACTCTTTTTCAAACCTGCATACATGCTCTCAATAACAACAACAGGGAAAAGGCAGCCATCTTCGCGAACGAGATCGCCGAAGTTCGAAGGCTCATCAAATTTCTCTGCAACATCGAACTTGCCATCGAACGCGTGATTCTCAGACTTGAAACCATAAAGGAGCTCAGTGACGTAGTCACAGACCTCAAGCCTGCACTTAGACTTCTTCAGAGAGTCTCCCAAGAGCTTTTCGAAGTCTTACCCGACGTTTCGTCCGAACTAAACAAGGTCAACGAGACAATAAGTGAAACGCTCTATTCAACAAAGATAACAGCGGACGAATCAATGATACCCGTAAACAGGAAGACTCCCGGAGGAGAAGAAATACTCAAAGAAGTAACAGGATTCTTGGAGCAGAGGCTTGCCCAGACGCTTCCTGAACCGCCCGCTACTACTACAAGAAGTCAAGAAACGAATCAAGCTACGCTAAAAGGCATTGTCGCATTTAGCAGCAACTGCTCACGAGTTACGGGGAAAGATACCGTCGAAGAATCAAAGACCGAATCCTCTCAGACTCTCTTTTCTTATAAGAAGGCGGAGATTCAAGAGATCTCTCTCGTGGTCGAGGAGCCTTCTCTTGAGGATGTACTCTTAGATTATGTTAGGAAAAGCAATGGTGAAATCGATTTGAGCCGGTGTTCAGCCGACTTGAAAGCGTCCAGCGAAGAAATCGAGGAAGCGCTTGAGCATCTCGGAACAAAAGGTAAGATAAAGATAGAATTGCAGGCAAACGGATAGGAGAGGAAAACATTGAGTGCATCACAAGAACTTGAAAAAGCTGCAACGAATTACGCGTTAGAAGCAGTTCGACTAGACAAGCAGGGCTCAAAGGGAATGGCCATAACCACATACCAGAAGGCCATAGAGAGCCTTCTGCAGCTTGCACAGCTGTACCCTGAATATAGTTTGAACAAGGTGTATATACAAAGGGCGATAGCCTACCAAGAACGAATAAAAGCATTGCAGGGAGCAATAGTCTCTATAGAGCCAAAAGCACCAGAAACCGGCGATGTCGAATGCAACACAAAGCCTTCCAGTGGCGGAAAATCAAGTTATGAAGAACTCATAGTCATGGAAAAGCCGAATGTCAGATGGGAGGAAGTGGTGGGACTTGACCCTGCAAAGAAAGCTGTCAAAGAAGCAATAGTCTATCCTGTCCAAAGACCCGATCTGTTTCCATTGGGCTGGCCTAGAGGTATTCTGCTGTTTGGTCCGCCGGGCTGCGGGAAGACTCTTTTGGCGGCGGCGGTCGCCACAGAAATAGACGCCACGTTTGTATCGATAGACGCTGCTTCAATAATGTCTAAATGGTTGGGAGAAGGTGAGCAAAATGTGGCAAGGCTTTTTGGCTCGATAAGAAAGTCAGCTGCAGAAGGAAGGCCAGCGATAGTTTTCATCGATGAATTGGACTCTCTTATGGGAAAGCATTCAAACGAGGTAGGAGGCGAGATTAGGGTTCGGAACCAGTTCTTGAAAGAAATGGATGGAATAGTTGACAAAGGTAAGAACATTCATGTCTACGTTATTGGCGCCACAAACAAGCCATGGGATCTGGATTGGGGGTTCATAAGAAGATTCCAAAAGAGGATCATAGTGCCGCTCCCTGATCATCACACTCGACTAATGATGTTCAAGCTCTATGCGAGCAACTTGCAGCTTGCCACTGATGTTGACCTACATGAACTGGCTAGGATTTCCGAGGGATTCTCGGGAAGCGACATAAGAGATCTATGTCAGTCGGCACAGCTTAAGCTCATAGGCGAATTCTTCGAGACCGGTCAGGCCAACAACAAGCAGGCCAAGCCAAGGTCACTGATCATGGACGATTTCAAGCAAATACTAGAGGAGAGGAAACCAAGCGTATCGCTAGACATGCTGTCGCTGTATAACGGATGGTCTGAAGCTTTCAAGGCTCTCTAGAAGGAGGAAGAAGAAAGAGCATGCCAATATTGGGTGGAAAGGTTTGGGGATAGTAGTTATTTTTGAAGAATTCTCCTTTCTCCCCCTCAAAAATACCCCAAACCCCACTGACCAACAATCGCTAAGGCTGCTTCTTTTTTCTGATCTCCTTTTCTACGATTTCAGCAATTTCCTTCGGAGTCCTAAGCACGTCTACGTAGGGTATACCTAGGTCTAGGTCTATCGTTGAGTATGGTCCAGTAAAGGCTAATATCGGTCTAAATCTCCTCGCTGCATTCGACGCTTCTTCGGCAGACTTGACGGCAACGATCTTACGTATGCTCTTGTCTTTTTCTACTTGTCCTCTTAGTCCTTCAATAAGGACTATGTCGTTTCTGCTGCATTTCTTCAAGATGGCCTTCAATGATATGCAGTCCGTGTTTACCTTTTCTATTGTGGCTACTTCGGCAGATGAGACGCAGATGACGGTTTTGGCTCCTGATTGAGCAAAACGCCATGTATCTTTCCCTTCTTTGTCAATCGTGAAGTCTCGTTCAGGAATATGTTTTATAGCAGCTACTGCGTAACCTTTTTGAGCTAATCCTCTAATCAGTGCTTCTATAGTCGTTGTTTTTCCGGATTTCTTGCTTCCTACAACGGCCACGATTGTCGTCCTCAATGTTTACCACTTTGCCTTTTCATTTCTTTTATGAAGATAGCCTCCAGTTTCCTCTTGTCGATTCTGAGCTTATCTGAGAGGCTTCTCACCCACCTTACGTATGCGCCGAAAAGGTCCAGTAGTATTTCGGCTTTTTCTTCTTCAGACAAGTCCTTGCCTTCTGCAAGTAGTAGCGCAAACCATCTGCCCGAGTCTGAAAGCTGGTAGGCTTTGACCCATGCAATGCCTCTGGGTGTTTCTTTCTTCTCCATATCCTCTTTCAGTACGCCAAGTTTAACTAGAGACTTTAAGTTTTCTATGATAGTCTTGTTTGAGAAAGGAAGCTTTTCGACGAGGTCTTTATGATAAATCTTGTTTGAGATGCCTTGGCAAAGCGAGAATCTGAGAACGTCGACAGCTGCCTTTGAGCCGAAAATGGCGCTCAATACTCTGATTTTCTTTTCAGGTGGAAGGAAAACTACGTATGGACGTAACTCGGGATTCACACTGCTCACTGTAGACCTCTCTGTTCTGAAAAGATCTTAAAAGTTGTGCCTTCAGTCAATAGGTTTTTCTAGCATTTCGAATCCTTACTCACAAAGGTGCTTCAGAACGGATCTTGGGAATTGGATACCTTCAGACGGAGACACTCTCCTTACAGATGAGGGTTTTGTCTTCAACGTCTTCGGCTATGAGCATCCGAATGATAGAGTTGTCGCATTTCTGAAGTACGTACCGGCCAAGTTCAAGGCACTTTTCAGTATCGACTTCCTTGAAAGAACTTGGAGGTTCGGGAAAGTCAAGCTTTTCCGAGCTGAAAAACTGTACACCGCCAATAACTATCAGGTTTTCCTTGATACTTTCAAGAACAGCTTCCCCGATTATGTGTATTTCTGCCCCTATCAAGGAAAGGAAATAATTAGCGTGCCTTTGGATTCAATTGAAGCAGTCTATATTCCCAAGCAGTGTCTGAACCTTCTCGCAAAGCTTGAGAAAAAAGACAGTCTGCAAAAGGCGACATTGGCACTTGTCGGTTTGCTGTCGGACACATCTGGGATTGCACCTGAAGATTTCGGTGTTCATGGTTCCGTAGCCTTGAATATGCATACATCTAGATCCGACATAGACATCGTTGTATATGGCGCGCTAAATTTCCGGCTATTGGAGAGGACAATCAGTAAGCTAGTGCAATCGGGAACATTGACATACCAGTCCAACAACCGTTTAGACGCCGCCAGACTCTTCAAGGGGCGTTACGAAGGAAGAGTCTTTATGTATAATGCAATACGCAAACGTGAAGAAGCCAGAACATATTATGGCATGTTCAAGTACTCGCCAATCACTCCTCTAACCTTCTTTTGTGAAGTCAAAGATGACAGTGAAGCCATGTTTCGCCCAGCGACTTATCGAATCAAAAACTTTCGACCATCGAGTGCCTCGATGAAGCTTGAAAGAGAAACGATTCCAGGGCTTGTGGTTTCAATGATAGGCTGCTACAGAAACGTCGCACGCTGTGGAGACAGAATCCGGGTTACTGGAATGCTTGAACGTGTTGAGAATCTAAAATCAGGCGGGGTCTTCTATCAAGTCGTTGTCGGAACAGGCATCCTAGAGGAAGAGAAGATTTGCCCGATCTAGAGCTTAGAGACCGCGATGCCATAACCGCCAAGGAAGGAATGATTTTCCGAGTTCTAGGCTATTCACACCCCCAAAACGCCTACATCTGTGATGTCGAATACGCACCAGCAGGAACATTCAAATCCAGTAACCAGAAGGCCTTTAGAAGCAGAGGCAACGAGGTTTTCTACAAGTTCTATGAGGACGAGGGTTGGGAGTTCATTCGTGAGAGCTTCCCTCAATACTTGATTTCCCACGAAGTGTTGGACAAGCAAGTCCTAGGCGTCAGAGTTCAAGACGTTCTGCAAGTGCTAAAGCCACCAGAAAAACTCAGGCAGCTGGTTGAGACAGACTCAGCAGACGAGCTTGTTGGGGCTATGCAAGACGTCTTGAAACTTGTTTCAGGACGTTCCAGCGTATCCACAAAGGATTTTGGCATCTTCGGTTCGATGCTACATGGATTCCACCATCCGAGATTCTCAGATATAGACTTCATAATCTACGGCAGAAAGGAAACTATCAGATTATGTGAGACCCTACAGGAATTCTATAATGATGGTTCATCACGATTGGGAAATGAGTTTGGAACTTGTGAATCCGTCAAAGGGAAGTATTGGAGGTTTAGAAATCTCAGTTTAAAGGAATTCCTTTGGCATCAGCGCAGAAAACTGATCTATGGTTTGTTTCGTGACTGCAAAAGTGGAAGGACCATAAAAACAGAATTTGAGCCTGTAAAGAGATGGAAAGAGATCAGCAACGAATACGATTCAAATGCCCGGATTTCGCAAAGAGGGTGGGTGACGTTGCTCGCGAGGGTCACGGACGACTCTGATGCATTCTTTATTCCCTCGACATATGGCATTGAAGTACTCAAGGTTCTACGTGGAACACGTGAAGCGCTTGAGGCCAAACAGATCATTTCTTACATCGAGGAATTTCGAATGCAAGTCCACAAAGACGAGCAAATCTGTGTCGAAGGAAACTTGGAAAAAGTGAAGGCTAAGAACTACGAATTCCTTCAGATAGCATTGACTTATTGTCCACGGTATTATGAGCAAGCTCTGAAAACCACGACCACAGGCTAGCTCATTCCAAAATCATGAAGTCTGAGGGCCTGTTGCCAACTAGTATTCTGAAAAATCTGCGATCTTGCCTGTTATCAGTGACCTGCTCGACTTTTCCCTGTACTATGAGTGTCTCACCGTTTTTGGCTTGCTCGCAGAATCTACCTCGAAAAGATGCTATCTCTTTGATAGGTTCGAATTCTTCGCCTTCAATAATCTGCACGTTGCCAATT
Source organism: uncultured Candidatus Bathyarchaeia archaeon (assembly GCA_964506875.1). GTDB lineage: Archaea > Thermoproteota > Bathyarchaeia > Bathyarchaeales > Bathycorpusculaceae > CAZDNV01. The sequence goes on along the minus strand of CAZDNV010000018.1, from coordinate 3,881 downwards.
TTGTAGATACAAGGCGTGAAGATGGATTCAGAATCGTCTACAATCACTGCCCTGATCTTAGAATAGCCAGCGTTCTTGTATTGAACGTCACCATAGCACTCGTCAATTTCGCCCCAGTCCTTGACAAAGCGCACGAAATAATCTGTTTCCATGAACTTGCCTTGCCAAGCTTTCCTCGATTCTGTTCGAACAAAGTCTTCAAAGCTTACGATAGTGTCTTTCGAACGGAAATCGAACAACTCCCTCAAGTCTTCTATATTGTATGGTCTGAAAGATGAGCATCTATCCTTCAATAGACTTTCCAATGCAGAATGCGCTTTCCAACAGCTTTCAGAGCCGTAAACGATCAGATCGATATCCGAAAGTGCGCCATGAAGTCCAACCAAGATCGAACCAGAAATACCAATGGCCTCCCAAGGAACACCTGCCTTTGCCTTCAACAACGTTGCCGATTTCAAGGCCTTACTCTCAAGCGCATCTAGGTTTTTGCAGCCGCGCAATTGCTGAAGCTTCGCCGTCGGCTCATAGAGCCTTCTTGTGTTTTCAACTGGCACCTCGCAAAGCATCTCGTCAAAAACGGAATCATATACAAGATACTGTGGAAACCTATCTTTGAGCAAGCTGTACCTCTTAGAGAGAGAATAGACTTTTTCATATGCTATTCCGCCCTTTCGTCTTTCGCCTTTTTCATCTGGAAAGTACCTGATGAAGGCTACTATAGAGGTAGGAGGATGAACTAGACCTTTCACGTCAAAAATCATGTCGTCAGAAGTTGCAACCAAATCACCTTCACGGCTTTTCGCTGGATTCATCCCCTCCCAGTCTGCACTGAAAATCGTAGAGCATGCTTATTTGAGTAGCTCAGCAAGCCCTGCTCTTCTCACTCCATAGTAAACGGGGACAGCGATAACCATTGTAAGCGCGAATGCAACTATTCTTTCTACAGGATAGATCGGCATAGTGGCAAACCAGATCTCAGGAGTCAACGCTGGTGAAAAATACCAAATCGCCAACGCACTCCCTGCGATATGATCAGTCATCAAACCAACGAACGTCCCAATTCCTATACCAAGCATTGGTCTTCTTGTCCCACTTGAGTCGAAGGTGGATCCAGCAACATGAGCAAGGGGTGAAAAGGCAATTATCATGGCTACAATGTGCAACCATGTATATGCGAAAGCTTCTTGGCCAAAAGGATGAGCGTAGAAGACCAAGATAGAAAGCAGAATGACTGCTCCGGCAACATATCCTTTCTTTTTCTTTATGCATCCCGCACTAAAGGCAGCCAAAGAAGGAGGGATCACCGTGAGTATACCGAAAAGAGCTCCACCAGGGTTCAGAAAGACTCCTACAAGAGAGCCTAAAAGAACCGCCAATCCTCCAAATGTCGGACCAAGCAAAAGGCCAAATAGGGGTCCGCCTATCACGCCAAGCGTTATCTGACCAGAAGTGCCAATTGCAATCGTGAACGGAAATACGCCCAGAAGTGCCTGCAAAGCTGCAAAAACTGCGACTAATGCGATCTTGGTCGTGGGTAGCTTCAATAGGACACCTTATGTAGATTCGTAGCTTGCTGTGTAGAAAACTACACAACGTTAATAAAACTTTCCAAGGCATCCGTCTACCTGATGAGACCCCGCACATGACTGCCCAGAGTAATGCAAAACACGTTGCCCACTGTCTTGAACTGGCTATTTTGCTTGAGGCAAGCGCTCACAAGCCGGGAAACGTAAGTGCCGTAGTAGACTTTGAAAAGACACGTTACGAGCACTTTCTGGCTTCAGCTGTTGCTTCAGCCCCTTCTTTTGAACGTGCAGCGGAACGAGGATTCGCAGTTTCTCAGGGGAGACTTTGCTTGTCCAAAGTCAGCATTGGACAGATAATAATGGATTGTATTGCTGAAATTGATGCATGGCAACATGGTGGTAACACCTTGCTTGGCACGGTTATCCTGCTGCTGCCGATTGCTGTTGCTGCAGGCATGACGAGAGAGGGTCGCTTTGAGACTGCAAGCTTGAGAGCGAACCTGAAATCAGTCGTGGAATCAACTACACCAGAAGACGCTGTTAACGTTTACAAGGCCATAGGAATCGCCAAACCTGGAGGACTTGGCAAGGCCCCAAAACTGGACGTTAACGACCCAAATGCGATCAACACGATACTGCAGGAAAAGACATCACTGTACCAAGTCTTCAAAATAGCTGAGAAATATGATTCGATCTGTTCAGAATGGGTTAACAACTACCACATAACGTTTGACTCGGCTTACCCTTCTCTGGGAGCACACCTTAGAGGTAGCGAAGATCCTAGTCGAGCAATAGTAAGCACTTTCTTGGAGGTCCTTGCAGATTATCCAGACACGTTCATAGCCAGAAAAACAAGTATTGAAAAATCTCGGCAAGTCTCCCTAGAAGCTAGAGAGATCTTGGATGCAGGCGGGTTTGTAACTTCTGCTGGAAGGAGAAAACTAGCCAGATTTGATAAGCGACTCAGAGAGTCAAGCAACCTTTTGAACCCGGGAACCACAGCAGACATCATTTCGGCTGCATTGGCTTTGGTTGTTCTCGAAGGATACAGACCTTAGCTGCTATTTCTCTACCCATCTCTTGTACAGCAGGACGCCTATAGCGTAGAGGCCGATTGCCGAGATAGCTAGAGTTGCAAGTGGCAAGAGTATCTGGTACGGTGTTGCGTGTCGAATCATTATGTCTCTTAATGCTTGGGCAGCATAAGTCATGGGTATGAACCGGCCGATCTGCTGACGGCAAGCGCGAACTTGTAGGATCGGAATGTGCAACCCGGTGAAGAACTGTAGCATTATGCCCATCGTCGTAGCGGCGTTAGATGCTTCCTGTGGTGCTCTGCCGATGCATGATATTATTAAACCCAAGGCTATTCCGTTCATTGAACCCAGAAAAAGTACAGGGATGAGCAGTGGAAGGTTCCAAGCCAGATTCGGTCTAAGGACTACTGCAGCAAGTACAGACAAGAGCATGATCGATATAGCTGTTTGGAATAGGGCAGCCAGCGTCTTGCCGAAAAGCACGTTTATCGGACGAATTGGCGATGCTCTGATCTTCTTAAGCGTTCCTTTTTCCCTTTCAAAAACGATTGCACCCGTGGAAACAACCATGCTGGAGAACAGAAGCGGGTAGGTCAGCATGCCCGGAACGATGTTTTCCTTATAGCCAAGTATCTGTCCACTTACTGATGGTTCTTCATTTATCACGATAGGGTCAGTATAATTGGCTTGATAGCGCTGACTGTAAAAGCTCTTGTAATATTCAGAGAAGTAGGTTTTGACTGCGTCTCTTATCAACCGGGCCACGTCGGGGCTCGTCTCATCCACTTTGAGTAATACACTTGCGTTTCTGGTCAAGAGAGCTTGCGAGAAGCCCTGAGGGACTGTTATCACTGCACGAATTGTGGAGGCTTCGAGATCCTTCAGCGCCTCAGGTTTATCAGTGTAATTTCTCACGGTGAAGATCCCTAGGCTGCCGAGGCCTTGTGTGATGCTGGCTGTGGCCGGTGCGTCGCCAGCGTCTACTATTCCTATGTTTGCGTTGAAAGGGATCTCTCTTCCGAATATCGCTGAGAACAGCAGTAGTATGACGATGGGAAAGGCTATAGTCCAGAAGACTGTTCCTCTCTCCCTGAAGAAAGATTTGATGTCTTTGACTGCTATTCCGACTATCGAGTTCATCTTCCTTCCTCCGTGAGTCTCCTTCCACTGAGCTTTATGAAGACATCTTCTAACGTCGGTTCGACGATCTCGATTTTCTCGGTCATTACTCCCTGTGAAGTCAATCTGCTTGACACTTCGGTCATGATTTTCCATGGGTTCTTGGCTGTGATGCGGATTTCTCCCTCGACTAGAGTGC
>CAZDNV010000017.1:0-24126 GCA_964506875.1 uncultured Candidatus Bathyarchaeia archaeon | reverse complement strand
AATCCTGGTGCCCTTCATGCACACCTATCTTGTCGAAGGATGGATGCGGGGAAGTCATTGGGGTCCAATAATGCCCGTCAGCTTGAAAGACTCAAAGTGCACTGTCTTTGACGGCCCTCCGAGGCTAGTCGCTCTAGGTTTTCAAGTTGCGAACGGGGGAATAGCGAGTGACGATAACGGGAAACCAATGATTGCAGACATGTTTGATGACCCAGCCTTCGCATTGGCTAGGAATGAAGCTTTACGTTACGGTTCCATGCTCAGACGTATGGGAGAGTTCGAACCCGCGCGCCTCGGTCCAGAAGAGATGGAATATACAACTCTGCAGCAAGTTTTAGAGAAACTCAAAGAAAGGTTCAAACCAGCTTAAGTCAACAAAATCACTCGCTAGTATCCGCCTGCTTCCTTATCTTTGATAGTTCCTCGTACCGATTCTTCACGACCTCGTAGAGCTTCTTTCGCAATGCGTCACCAGACATTTTTTGCTCTTTAATAAGCAAAGCTTTGCGTGCCAGTTCAACATCGCCCAGCCCCATAAACCAAGCCTCAAAGTCCCCTCGATTGCTATGGAACTCGATCGAATCCATGTCAATGGTCATGACCTTTTCGCAAAAATCTTGAAGGCTTGCTGCGTAAACATTCAGATTCTTTCCGTAATCGGCATAAAAATGAAAAGATCCTTCTAGAGGCAAGTATGCCAAGATCTCATTTGCCTTCTGCTTGTCAATTTCAGGAAGCCCAAGCGTCTTCTTGCCTTTCTCTGTTATGATGTAGAATCCCTTTTCAGGCTTCGCTATGTATCCCATACGATCAAGCCCTAAAACATGCATCATGACAGAAGGAAAATTGACACCTGTATCTTTAGCTATCTCTGCAGCCTTGGCTGGCTTATCAAGCACCCACATAGTCTCAAGGATCAGTCGCTTAACAGGTGATATACTCATGCAATATCCCCATAACCCTATTATCTACGTTATCTGGCTTTTTCAAGCTTTCCCTATCATTTAAACTCACCGTGCAGAGGATTGGGCTTTTCGATCAATCCGGTGCTAGAAAAATGAGCGAGAACCCTTCTCGAATTGGCAGTCGGGAACCTCAATCAATGGAAAGGCCGCCATTGGAAAGTTCGGAGTTCTACTTCATTGAACCCTGAGCAGAACGAGATTCGAAGCTTCTGAAGGAAGCTGTGCGACTAGGAACCTAAATAAGTAGTGTTTTGGTAATCTTGAGGAAATGCTGGATAAGCGAAGACGGTGAAAGAATGAAGATGGCTGTGCTTGTTTATGAATATCCACCAAAGATCGTTGGTGGCTTGGGAACTTATGCTGCTGAAATAACACGCAAGTTTGTATTGATGGATAACGATATCACGGTTTTTACCATGAATGATGACGCTGGTAGCCTTCCGACGAGGGAGATTTGGCGAGGCATTGAGATCCACCGCCCAATACATATAGACGTCTCAGATTCACTGCCAGACGTGATTGCTGAAGACATCAAGAAATGGGGTAGAGGAATCCGCATGTTCTCAAAAATTCTCGTCTACAACTATCTCAGCGCTTCGAAACTCGTTAACGAACTCATTAGAAAGGAAGGCATAAAGTACGACATAGTGATTGCACACGACTGGCTCTCAGCCATCGGCGGAATAACGGTTAAGCGAGAAATAGGACTGCCCTTAGCTTTTCATGTCCACTCAACTGAAAAGGGACGAACGCTCGGGGGCGGTTCAGAAGTTGTTAGCAACATGGAGCTTCATTGTGGTATGGCGGCTGACCTGATAATCACTGTCTCGTACGCGATGAAGGATGAGCTTGCAAAACTAGGGTTTCCAAGCGAAAAGATCCAAGTTTGCTACAATGGCGTCGATCCCCTGAAATACAACCCAAAGACTGTAAGCCCTGATCAAGTCAAGAAGATCCGCGCTTACTACGGAATCAAAGATGATGAGCAGATGATTCTCTTCCTAGGTCGGCTGGTTGGCGTCAAGGGCGTCGATAAGCTGATAATGGCCATGCCGCATGTTCTACAGAAGACGCCCAAGGCTAGACTCGTTATCGTTGGCGTGGGTGACATGCAGGAGTACTTAGTCAACATGGTCAAGACTACTAAGATGCAGGATTACGTGAAGTTCCGTTTTGACTTCGTCCCGGAAGAAGAACGCATCATACACTATGCTGCCTGCGACGTTGCAGTTTTCCCCAGTCTGTATGAGCCATTCGGCATAGTTGCACTCGAAGCTATGAGCATGGAACGCCCAGTTGTCGTTGGCGCGGCAGGCGTCAGTGGAATGCGAGAAATCGTCATCTGTTGCGGCGAAGAGCAATGTGGTTACCACGTAAACCCGAATAACCCAGAGGACATAGCATGGGGCATAAGTGGAACGCTAGAAAGCCCAGAAAAAGGAAAATGGCTTGGGAAGAACGGCAGAAACAGAGTCTTAAGCGAATTCACGTGGGACAAAGTGGCTGAAAGAACACTGGCAGTGTATACGCAAGCACTCAAACATTAGGATCAAGTCGAATCTTCCTGCAAATGCGTAAGTTGTTCTTGACGTCATCGAAGGGCACCTCTGGCTATGTCGATCAGAATCGTTCAGCGTACGATGAAGAGTCGCCAGAGCAATACGAGCAATCCACTTAGTTGTTGAAACTAGTGAGGATATCTGGAATCTGCGACGAGAGGATGTTTAAATATTGCACTTTCCATAAATCAATTAATGGCGCGCCAGTGCGATCGAGCGTATGCATATGGCAATCGACAAACAGGCTCTGAAAAGAGTGTTCCCAAATCTTGCCAAAGAACTAGGGTCTGAAGAGAACAGAATTCCGATAAACTCTGTGCGGACAGACATCTCAAGAGGCGAGAGGGCAAACTCAAGTAGTTTTGTCCACTACGACCCCGACATTATAGATTTTCTCCGCCGCTGTGACACGAGGAAACAAGCAGAGGAGATAATTGCATACGTGGAGAAGAGGGGAGAAATAGAAAAGCAATACGCTGACAAACTCAGAAAACAGTTGAAAACAGAAGGCATTAGAAGCTTCGGACCCAAGAAAGAAGATGACTATTACCTCAAGCACGGCGAATTATAGCAACTGTCAAACGGATTAGAAAGAATAGCCGGTTTGTCAGTGTCAAAATCAGACGACGTGAATCTGAAAACGGTTTATCTTGGTTCCTTGCGGGCAAACTGTAATCCATACGTTTCTCTATAGCGCGTCAGGCGAATGGTTAAGTATATACGTAGGCGAGATGGTGTAATTCCAAAAGTAAATAAATGGCTTTATCAATAGATAGCAAGCCTGTGAAAATGGAGTTGGAGCCAACGCGGAGGAAGATGAAGTGAAGAAAGCAGCCACATTACTCATCGTTTTGGCTTTTGCCATGGTGATTCTGGTCTCGATCTCATCTAGGATCAGAATTGCTAGGGCAGATGAAGGTTACGTTGTCGATCGAGTCGATCATACCGTGGAAGTCATGTACAATGGCTGTATTTTCATAAACGACACTATACAGCTTACGGGACAAGCGCCAAGCTACTTCCTCATTGGGTTCCCACATTACTACGCTCCACACGTTCTCAAGAGCATAGCCTACAATGGATCAACATTCTTCTCAGTTACTCTCGATGTCTCATTGGAAAATCACGTGGATTTCTATGGTGTCAACGTAACAGCACGCGAGGGCGCCGCGCTCCCACAGGTATTCACAGTCGGGTTCATTCTTTCAAACGCTCTAATCGCACAGGATGCCAATAACGTGAGCCAATACACCATGGACTTTCCTGCATACCCTAGCTTGACAACAGATGCTAACATGTGTAATGTTTCAATCGTTGTGCCAGGACAAGCTGATTTTGTGGGTGGAACCAATGTGTCAGGCTTCAATTATGGGCAGAAGAATCTACAGAAATTCACCCACTCACCTGCAAATCTGATGTTCGTGGTTTCTGACGACATGATACAGATAGTGGATGTGGTCTCGCTAAAACGCGAGATACAAGTAAGCGAATTCGGAGAAATAAGGGGCGCAGACACATATGAAATAGTAAACAGGGGACATAAAGAAGTAAACTATTTCGAAGTTTTCTTGCCTCCTAATGCAACTCGCTATGCTGCAAAAGACGAATTCGGACGACCATTTCCGTCAGGGTTTGGCAAGCTGATTGACAGGATCACGAACCGTTTGTTCCTTAATCTGACTTTAGGAGTTGGACAAGACCTGTCAACCAGGTTTACCGTAACATATTATTTGCCCAGCGATTTTCTTGCAGGAGAAGGTAAAGACAGTTACAGCCTGAACTTTTCCTTGTTCGAAAATGAGGACTACTACGTTGATCAGGCAACGGTATCATTCGTATTGCCTGAAGGAGCAAGAATACTGAGCAATGAAGGCAACGCTGACAACATCTATAACATAGGGCGAAATGCCTTTCAGGAAACATTGACGGTAAACAGGCAGGGCATCATGTCACTTGACAGTTTCAATGTTGGACTCACGTATGAGTATTCCCCGCTGTGGCTATCACTCCGTCCCACCGTGTGGGTATGGGCTTTGGCAATCGTTGGCTGTGTAGCTGTTGCCGTGGCTATGAAGGTGCCAAAAGGTGAAGTTCGAGTCCCCGTAATCGCGGGAACAGTAAGGCTTCTTCCGGAACAACTGAAGTCGTTCATAGATGAGTATGAAGAGAAGAACAAGATTGTCTTGGAATTGGAATCGCTGGAAGCCCGAGTCCAGAAAGGCAAGATCCCAAGAGAAAGATACAAAGTGCGCAGGAAGACGCTTGAAATACGCCTGAACACGTTGTCCAGAAGCCTATCAGTAGCCAAGGAAAAGATGCGCGCAGCTGGAGGTCAATACTTGGATTTCATGAGGCAACTCGAGATGGCAGGAGTGGAAATCAGCGAAGCTGAAGCTCACATCAAAAGCATTGAGATTCGCCACAACGGAGGAGAACTGTCGCTAGAGGCATATCGAAAGCTCCTAGCCGATTATCAACACAGAAAACAGAACGCTGAAACCACAACCAAAGGAATCCTATTAAGACTACGTGAAGAAATCCGCTAATCAGACCTAAATGCTTTTATTCCGCACCATAAATTCTGAATGAAATTCTAGTTGGGAGAGGAAGGAAGGATGGTCAAAATAGCAATCGACAACAAGAAGTGCACCGGGTGTGGCACATGCTCCGACACATGCCCTGTAAGCGTCTTCGAGATAAAGGATGGTAAATCTGTTCCCGTGAAACCTGAAGAATGCTTGGTGTGCAGGGCATGCGAAGTACAGTGTTCAGAAGGTGCCATCCAAGTAATCGAGTAACCTCCTAGACTTAGCCTGCCAGTCCAATGGCTAATCAACGTGCCAAAATGCTCTCTGAACTCTTTTCACTTCCTTTAGGATTTTCGCGCCCTGCAAACCAACTAGCTTACTTGAAATAGGACCTTTGTCCTTGAGAACGTAAGAAGCTCCGCACATTTCGGCGACTGACGCAGCTGCCAGCTTCCCAACAAAGTCAAGACTGTATCCTCCTTCGAGAATAGCGACAATTCTCCCATGACACAAATTCGAAGCAATGCGCATGATTGCTTTGAAGATTTGCTGAAAACATGAAGCAGACAATGTCAGGTTTCCCACGGGGTCTGTATGGTGAGCGTCGAAGCCCGCGGACACCAACGTGAATTGAGGCTTGAATTGACTTATTATTGGTACCGCGATTTCATTCATAGCTTTCAAATACATGTGGTCGCCTGTTCCATAGGGCAATGGTACGTTGACATTATAGCCAACGCCTTCGCCTTCTCCAATCTCGTCTGTGAAGCCAGTCCCTGGAAAGCTCCGCGGGTCTTCATGCAGGCTTACGTACAACACTCTGTTTGTTCCATAGAAGGTCTCCTGCGTACCATTCCCATGATGAGCATCCACATCCAGTACCAGCACTCTGTCTAGCTTCATTCTTTGGAGGAGAAACCGGGCAGCTACCGCTACGTTATTGAAGATGCAGAAACCGCATGCACGAAACTTTCCAGCATGATGGCCAGGAGGGCGAGCCAAAACAAAAGCATTTTCAAACTTTCTCTCTAGCACAAGATTCACTGCTTTCAAAGCTCCTCCAACTGCGTAAAGTGCAGTATCAAAGCTCTCGTGCGAGGTCACGGTATCCTGAAGATCCAATAAGCCTCCTCCCGACCTGCAGACAGCCTCGACCAGCTTGACGTATTCTATTCCATGAACCAGTTCTATGTCCTTTAAGGATGCTTTCCCTGGCGGGACAAACTGCCAATTCTCGTTACCTGACAATCTGCTTTTCTGCAGTTCTTGGATAATTGCTTGGAGGCGTCTTGCAGATTCAGGGTGATTCGGGCCAGTGTTGTGCAGATAATACACAGGAGAGAAGATGACTGCTGTCTTCTTCACATCACATCATCTCAGTGACTTCTTCAAACTTCCTGCGCACATATTCTTTCACCGTTAGTCTCTCCCTTTTCGCTATTCTCCTGACACTCTTTTCTACACCAGTCGAATATTGCACTGCTCTCTTAGGCTTGTTTACTATTGATTTTGGGAGCCCGATGTTTTCACCAATCTGCCTCAACACAAGCTTTCGCAGCCCACTCCGTTGCGGTTCAATCTTCAGCTCTGTTGGCAGGCTGATGGCGAATTCTGCCATTTCGTATGCTGCAAAAGGCAGACGCAGTTCAACGTTATGAAAATTCGATATTTTGTAATCTCTCTCAAGGTTAGTGTCATGGATTCTAACGATGTCGTCAAATCCTCTTCTTCTGGTTTTCTCCCCACCATGCAGCAAATAGTAGTCCACATATCGTTTGTATCCTAGGAGAAGTTCATCAGCACCTTGACCAGCCAGGACTATTCTGTATCCTAAATCAGTCGTTTTCTCTGCAACCCAATACATTGGGATACCTATGCAGATCTTCATTGGGTCAGGTTCTTCGACGAGGCGAATGACCTCAGGTATGGCTTCTTCCAGATCGTTTTCATCAAAGGTGTAAACATGCAGAGGCATATCCAATTCGGCTGCCATTTTTTTCGCGTAAGCAGTTTCTGGCTGGTCTTCAAGACTCACGTGGACTAGATGCACGCTAATGCCCAGTTGCTTTGCCAGAAATGCTATCATGCTGCTGTCCAATCCTCCAGAGAATGCCGCGGCAACTTCCTTCAATCCTGATACTCTTTCTTCAATCGAATGCCTTAGAAGTGTCCCTAGTTCTTCTGCGGCATTCTTCATGGTGGTTCTTCTTGCCTCTGAAAAGGAGAGCGTTCTCACTGGTTTGAACCTGAGACCTCGTCTATCAATGGAAGCGATGTGCCCTGGAGGAAAAGTATCGGTTTTCTCTACACCAATTTTCCACAGTGCCTTTCGCTCAGAAGCTAAGGCTACGAAAATTTCATTTTCGCCGTAATAAAGCGGTCGAATGCCAATCGAGTCTCTGCCAGCCATTAATCTGTTTTGCTCGGCTACAACGAAGGCAAAGTCACCTTCAGTTTCTCTTATAGTCTTGGCGATTCTGCTTGGATTGTGGAAAATCATGTCTGCAATGCTTTCTGCGTCGGACATTCTCTTTGGCGGCGGGTAGATCCTTCCGTCAAAGACTAGCGTTCCATGTTCCAGTCCTATTGGTTGCGGCTTGTCTTCACAGAGAATTCGTGAAAAGGCGTATCCTATGATCAGATGTGAACCCAGCTTCTGGCCTTGAATACCTGCTGCATTTCTTTCAATCTTAATGGTTGTGGGAGATGCGATTCCGTAGGCTTCCGTGTGTCTGGTTTTCATTACACTGAGTGACTCGACTGCCATCTCTGTTGCATCATGCCCCTCTTTATGCAAGACCGCAACTATTGCTCCCATGACTATGCGACCCTATGTATCAGTCGTCTTATTGCCTTGGGTAAAACATTAATCTTTATTGAGTCTAATTCCTTCTGCGGGGGACGAATAGATTGCCGATCTTACCTATTGACACTGGTCGTTATGGCACTCCAGAAATGAAGCGGATCTTTGAAGAGGAGACGCGTGTCCAGAAAATGATTGACGTTGAAGCAGCATTAGCTTGGGCGCACGCTGAAGTTGGCAACATACCAAAGAAGGATGCAAACAGAATTCTGTCTGTCGCCCAACTCAAGTACGTAAAGCTGAGCCGGATAAAACAAATCGAGCGCGAAATAAAACACGATGTCGCGTCCATGGTCAGGGCTTTGGCAGAAGCCTGTGGGCCAAGCGGCGCATACGTACATCTTGGGGCCACAAGTAGTGACATTGTAGACACGGCAACTGCGCTGCAGCTGAAAGATGCTCTGGAAATTATCAATAGAAGACTAACCGATCTTGAGAGAATTCTGATGGACAAAGCATCACAATATAAAGATGTCTTGATGATTGGCAGAACACACGGTCAACATGCTCTGCCGATAACGTTGGGCTTCAAGTTTGCAGTCTGGATGCGCGAAGCCTCGAGGCATATTCAGCGGCTTAAACAATGTAGAGAACGTGTACTAGTCGGAAAAATCAGCGGGGCAGTAGGAACTCAAGCTGGCTTAGGGCCACAGGCCGCAAAGATTCAGGTGTTCGTCATGCAGAGGCTTGGAATAAAGGCTGCAGATATTTCAACTCAGATTGTGCAACGAGATCGTCTTGCCGAGCTTATCTGCCTATGTGCTATCCTAGCCTCGTCACTTGACAATTTTGCTACTGAAATTCGAGAACTGCAAAGGCCCGAAATCGGAGAGCTGTCTGAAGCCTTCGAAACAGAAAAACAGGTAGGCAGTTCGACAATGCCTCATAAGCGGAACCCAGAAACTTGCGAGAGAGTCTGCGGTTTGGCAAGGATCGTTAGGAGCCTTGCAGTTCCTGCGCTAGAGGGCATCGTAACTTGGCATGAGCGCGACCTGACTCAATCGTCAGCGGAGCGCTTCATAATTCCTGAAGGGTGCATTCTAATCGACTATATGCTCTGCTTGATGAACAGCATACTGGCAAACCTGCGGGTTGATGAGCAACGTATGATAGCGAACGTTGGATTGACTGAAGGGCGTGTCATGTCAGAAGCAGTGATGATTGCATTGACAAAGAAAGGCGTGAATCGCCAAGAGGCTCATGAACTTCTGAGAAAATTGACGATAAGAAGCGAGCTGGAGAAGCGTGCCTTCAAGGAAATCCTCCTCGAGGATGAGATCGTGGCTGGAAACCTGAACGAGAAGGAAATTGATGCTATCCTTAATCCAAGGAACTACCTAGGTACTGCTTCACGACAAGTGGAAGCCATGATCAGGAAAACAAAGGAAGAACGCAGAGCGAGAGACGGAACCTAGAACTCAGTCAGCGCCTTCTGCTTCCACTCGTTTTCGCTTCCAAGTTTTTCCCAAGTTTCTTTTTTCACAAAACCACCAACTTGCTCCTTGATCTTTTTGGCAAGCCGAGGCCCTATCAAAGGCAGATTGGCCAGATCATCAAGAGATGCACACTTTATGTCTTCAATCGTCTTGTGCCCAGCATTGTACATTATGCGTCCTCTGACCCTTCCAACTCCATCCAGCCTTACGATCGGAAGCAACTCCTTCTTCACCCCTTTCTCTATTCTATCCATGAGTTGAAGAGTCTGAGGTAGCACTTCCTTGTTTTCAAAAAGCATTGCCAAGGCATGCGTAGCATGAAGCAGCCATTTCGCATTCTCGATCGTTCTGAACAGGTCGCCTGGCTGCACCCTGAACCTTTCGATTATTTCATCTTCGCTTACCTCTTCAATCCAAGCTTTCATGACCATGGCCGTTTTGACTTCCCCAAGGAATCCCTCGTATTCCATTCTATCTTCCCATTCGTCTGGTAATGCTGTGAACAGCTCCTCCTTGCGTTCTTCCGCGAAAATTGCTATTTCATCCAGTTCATGAGTGTATGGGCGTAATATAGGGCCCATGTCAGGCGTGTGGGCGATCATGTGGAGAAGGCTAAAATCTGTCAAACAGGCAGGTTTCCGTTTCAGTGAATCCCGGAGGATAACTGCTGAAGCTGGATCTATGTAAAGCTCACTTACACGTTTTCCAAACTTGGTGGCATCGACACTGTCGCCAGAAACCTGAATCATTTTCTCATCGGAAAGATACCTGAGAATCTTGGCTATTATGCCCTTGATCGCGTCCAGATCGTACTGGTGTGCATAGAAGGTTCTGCTGAAGAAATCGTGGATTCCTTGTTCTGTGTGTGCGAAGTCTGAAGCTATCGTTGCGAGTACGTGTGACCTCATGATTCTCTCGACAGCAAGTCTTGACCATATGCGTTCTGGCCGTGCCAAGATGTAGCTTTCCAGCAGATAATCTGCTTCATCTGCAGTCTTGGCCAGCAGTATGGCTTCGCCACTCTTGTCGTATTTCGGTCTTCCTGCCCTACCAGCCATTTGCTTGTAGTCTAGAACGCTGATAGGATAGTAGCCATAACCTGCCTCATAGCGGCGATAATCGTGAATGATGACTATTCTGGCTGGTAAGTTCACTCCGAAAGCCAATGTGGGCGTTGCCGTTAAGGCCTTGATCTTGCCTTGTCGAAATGCGTCTTCAATTATTCTACGCTGTCCCCCGCCTAGGCCTGCATGGTGAAAGGCTGTGCCACTTTTGACTAGTTCTGCAAGTGATTCGCTTATTCTTGTTCTTTCACTAGCTGCTAGAATTCTGTCCGCTTCATGTTCCAACGAACGCCTGATAGGTTTGGAAAGAATCTTTTCTATTTCACCTGCGAATTTCTTGGCCAACACGGCGGTGCTTTTCCTCGTTGAAGCGAAAATCAATGCCTGTCCACCTGATTCAATCGTGCTCAGGATCAAGTTCATTGCTGGATCTCTTGTTCTCTTCTCTATCTTTCTGGCATTCCCATCTCTGTAGGTGATCTCATCCTGAAGTAGCACCCCCTCCTTCAGGTCAACTGGTCTCCATTCCGTGGTGACATATTCAGCCCTAAGCCACGATGCGATCTCGTCGACATTGTTTATCGTTGCACTCAATGCCAAGACCTGAATGTCAGGATTGACCTGCATAAGTCTCGCGAGAACGACTTCAAGGGTCGGACCACGTTCAGCATCATTAAGCAAGTGGATTTCATCAGCAATCACAAGTGAAATGTCATCTAGCCACTTAGTCCTATGCCGGAGAAGAGAATCAGCCTTTTCATTCGTGGTTACTATCATGTCGTATCTTTCCAACCAAGAATCGGTACCATCAAAATCGCCAGTACTAATACCAACTCTTAACCTTCTTCCGTCTGTCTTCACCAAACTCGAGTAATTCTTGAGTTCATCAAACTTCTCGCTGGCCAAAGCCCTCAAAGGAGTCAAGTAGATAATCTTCCCACCTTTCTCTAACACATGCTTAAGTGCGCACAGCTCTGC
Organism: uncultured Candidatus Bathyarchaeia archaeon; assembly: GCA_964506875.1. GTDB lineage: Archaea > Thermoproteota > Bathyarchaeia > Bathyarchaeales > Bathycorpusculaceae > CAZDNV01. The sequence goes on along the minus strand of CAZDNV010000017.1, from coordinate 12,733 downwards.
AACCAGTGTTTTTCCTGAAGCTGTAGGACTGGCCAAAACAACATTTTTCCCTTCAAGCGCTCCAGCTTTTATCGCTTCTTCTTGAGGCGGATAGAGCTCGAAGATTCCAGATTTGATCACAATTTGCTTAACCGGTTCTGGCACAGGCAAGTCTGTGATCTTCAATAGAAACCGCCTATCTTCTGCTTCACAAAAGCAGTTACCGCAATGATGGTTTAAAGCATTGCGCGCAATGCTCCTCCAGGCTCCTGGTTGGGTTATGTTTTTCTATCCGATGATTGATACTAAGGTTGAAGACGTCAAGCCCATATAGAAGGACTGCACAGACATGGTTGAAAACGTTAAAGAATTGCTGAAAGCGCATGAAGGTCTACCGCATGAAGTCTATCTGGACAATGAAAACTCGACCATAGTGCCTAATGAAGTGCTTGAAGCAATGATGCCATACTACAATCAACGCTCTTATGGCAATCCAACGCTGACTAACAAGCCGGGCTGGGAGGCTTTCGAAACGATAATGGAATCTGCCCAGAGAATATGTTTATTTCTGGGCAGCAGTGCGCCTGAAGAAATCAACTTCACCCCGGGGGAAACGGAGGCTAACAACTTGGCGTTGCTCGGAACAACTCTTTCCATGAGAAAGAAATGCAGGAAGATTGTAATATCCGAAATCGAACCAATCAGCATACTGAACATCACCGAGTTTCTTCAAAAGAATGGGTTCACGGTGGAGAAGATTCCTGTAGATAGCGAAGGCTTCCTAGATCTTGAGGAACTGAAGGGAGCCGTGGACAAGGAGACTGCTTTGGTGAGCTTGGCGACAGTAAATCATGAAGTTGGAACAGTGGAACCGATTAATGAAGCATTGAAAATAGTCAAAGACAGGAATACTGAGACGCTTTTTCATACGGATGCGTCTGACACTTATGGCAGAGTCCCATTCAATGTTCGAGAGTCAGGCGTGGACTTGGCTACTATCAGCAGCTATAAGATATTGGGGCCACGTGGAATGGGCGCTTTGTTTGTGAAAGAAGGTGTCAACGTTGAAAGAATCATAGAAGGTCAAATAGGGACACAAAGGCTTTGGCCAGGGGTTGAGAACACGCCTTTGATCGTCGGTTTTACCAAAGCATCTGAGCTGGCTTTTGAGCATTTTGAGGAGAATGTAAAGCATATGCGGATGCTTCGTGACAGGTTGATTGATGGCATAACGAGCTCTGTGCCTAGGGTTAAACTCAACGGACCGAAGAGTGATCTGAGAGCCCCTGACAACGTTAATCTGAGCTTCTTAGGCTGCGAAGGCGAAGCATTGACTATAGAATTGAGTCTGAAAGGTGTTTACGTTTCGAGTGGTAGCGCGTGCACAAGAAGACTACTCCAACCGAGTCACGTTCTTGTTGCGATCGGCCGAAAGTTCGACGAGGCCCATGGCAGCATATTAATGAAAGTTACGCGCTATCACGATGAAGAGGATATTAGCTATGTTCTGGACGAGGTGCCGATGGCCGTGGGGAGGATAAGAGGAATAACTGGATCAACGGGAGTGGAATAGCTACGTCACGAATGCCCTTGCCCTATAACCCGAAAGTGCTTGAGTTATTCAGAAATCCCAAGAATCTAGGAAAGATGGAGGATGCTACAGTGACCTCCGTTGCTGGGAACCCCCTTTGCGGTGATATGATAACATTCTACCTGAAAATTAACGAACAAGACACTATTGAGAAGGCATCCTTCGAGAGTTACGGGTGCGCTGCGAACATAGCGACGTCAAGCATAGTGACAGAGATGATTAAAGGAATGAAGCTTGAAGAGGCATGGAAGATTACGTGGAAAAGTGTCACAGAAGCTGTCGGAGGGTTACCAAGCATCAAGTTTCACTGCGGAATCTTGGCAGTAGGAGCATTGAAGAGAGCAATCAGAAAATACTACATGAGCAAGGGAGGCTCTCCAGATTGGCTTCAGAGGAAACCAACCTTTGAGGAAAAACAGGCGCTAGAAGAGGAGCAACTGGCAAAAGCGCTTTCGAAGAGAGTTAAACCGGAAGAAGAAAAATGACGTTAGACCCTTACAGAATCCGTGAAGACTTCCCGATCCTAAAGCGAAAGATAAATGGTAACCCGTTGATCTACTTCGACAATGCGGCGACTTCGCAGAAGCCTAGGCAAGTAATTGACGCCGTCAGCAACTTCTACCGGCAGCATAACGCGAACGTCCATAGAGCTGTTCACACGCTTTCACAGGAAGCTTCCGAGCTGTACGAGAGCGCTCATGAGGAAGTAGGCAAATTCATCAACGCAGGTGGCGCAGAGGAGATAATTTTCGTCAGAGGAACAACCGAAGCAATAAACATGGTTGCTTACTCATGGGGTTGTCACAACCTGAAGGAGGATGACGAAGTGGTAGTTACGTTGATGGAGCATCACAGCAACATAGTTCCGTGGGAATACCTTTCAATGACTAGAGGCTTCTCGGTAAAATATGCAGAAGTAAACGCTGATGGAACCCTCAACTACGAGTCCTTTGAAGACACGATTTCCAACAAAACCAAAATAGTGTGCCTATCCCAAGTTTCAAACGTCACCGGCGTCGTGAATGATATAAGACGAATAACAGGAATTGCGCACGATCATGGCGCACTTGTTCTTGTGGACGGAGCCCAATCTGTTCCACACTTGCCAGTCAACGTTAAGGAATTGAACATAGATTTCCTTGCTTTCTCCGGACACAAAATGCTAGCTCCGACAGGAATCGGTGTTCTGTACGGCAAAAAAGAGATCCTTGAATGCATGGAACCTTTCCACGGCGGAGGCGAAATGATAAAGGAGGTTGCATTCAACACAAAGAAGAGACGTTGCTCCATAACTTGGAGCAGTCTACCCTGGAAATTCGAGGCAGGAACACCGCATATCAGTGGTGGAATCGGTTTGATGGAAGCCGTCAGATATCTAAAGCGTATAGGCATGGAAAACGTGAAATCGCATGAAGAAATGTTAACAAGATACGCAATGCCGCGCATGCAAGAATCCTGCAGAAACCTTGAGATATACGGGCCAAAAGAAGCTTCTGGCAAGTGTGGCATAATTCCATTCGGGATTAGAGGTCTGAGTTCGCATGACGTAGCATTGTTCCTTGATAATTATGGAATCATGGTCAGAAGCGGCTTTCACTGCGCGCAGCCTCTACATGACCTGCTAAAATTGAGCTCTTCAGCAAGGGTAAGCTTCTACATTTACAACACCCGCGAAGAAATCGACAGGCTTACAGAAATCCTTGGGGAGATCGAGCGATTCTGATGGTTTGTATTGAAGACTACGTGGCAAGAACCGAGGGAACCTGCGGGAAGGAAAAAGACATTATTGTGATCTTCAAATACGATAAAAAAGATGAGGCTGTTAAGAAAATCCTGAAGAAAGCCAAGGTGGAAAAATCGATCTCTCAGATAATCTTCGAACTAACATTCAAGGGTATTTCCTTTAGGCTTTATGGAAGTGGTAAAGCAATTTTCAGAGACTTGAAAGATAAGAAAGAACTGAACACCATACTGTCTGAGCTTCTGGCCTAATATTCTGATTGATAGGACCCATTGCAGCAAGATGTCGTACGCCTGGATGAAACTTGTCCAGAAAGTGTCACTGGCCCTTTTCCAAAACTGATGTCAAGGGTCGGCTTTCCCAATTGCCTGCTATGAACTGAAGCCTGTAACGTGGTTGATCGTGATCCTCAAGCGTCGATTTACGTTGGATGCTCAAGGAGATCAATTGAACTGCGAAGCATATTCAGCATGTGACAAGTGCGCCAGGTGTTCTCTAGGATTTCTTCCTGATCTCTTGCCACATCGTCTTTGGTAGCTTTCTAGCTTCCTTGTCGATGATCATTAGCAAGGCGAGGTAGATGATCCCCCCAATAGAGGTCACAACCAGAGTCAGCATAATCGTTGATGGGTGTGGAACCACGACTAAGAAGGCTGCCATAACCGCTGCTGCAAGGGTGTACTTTGATATATTTTTCCATGGAACATTGATTTTGATCAATTTGTGGACAATGGCATATAGTACAAGCAGCATCACAAAGCGAGCTGATGAGTTTATTATGCTCACGTAGAAAGCCGCTTGGACAGGCTGATTCTCAGCATAGGTTGTCAGGACGTAGTAAGCAGTGGGGATGGTCATTGCCGAGTGGAAGTAAGGTAATGAGAAAGCAATGAACAGTTTGCTTTTAGCAAGACTTCTGAACGATATTGCAGCTTTCTCATCGACAGTTTCCATTCCGAATAGGATGGAGCTGAGTATTCCTGAAAGCACTACGACGAAGGAATCTATAGCCAAAATGACTAAGATAGGAGCTGCGCCTGGGTAGTCCTGCCTGAGAATCTTGATGTAAGAGTCTGACAACACTATTGCGCCAGCAGTCATCGGTATTGCAAACATCAGAACCGTTTTCAGCGAAGTGGTCACATCTTCGCTTCTTCTTTCAGCCAGAAGCTTGGGGTACAGCGCAAAGGCTAGGAATGAGGAATACGTGATTACGTTCGCGATCTGTAATGCTGCACCATAGCTTCCACGCGCCCCTTCTCCTGCAGCGAAGAGCATAATGAAAATGTAGGTTGATATTTGGTTTCCTATAACATTATAGATATTCGCAACAGACCCTTTAAGCCATTCCTTAACGTATTCCCATCTAACTTTTTGCTTCAGCTGATCTGCAAGCAACCTGGAATAGTAAAGTACTTGGATGGAGAAAGCAACTAACGTTGCCAAAATGGCTCCAAGCAACGGCTGATGGAGCTGAATTATGACTATGTACCCCAGAAAGACTTTGCAGAATTGCTGAACTAACAACCCATAGCCTATCGCGTGCGGCATCCTTGCTTGAAGGCAAGCTTCCAGCATGTTAAGTGAATGGATCTCAACCAGATTCAATGCCATTAGAAAGTACAGAAACAAGTAACTCTCGCTTACACCAAGCCATGAGGTCACGAGGGGAACAAGCGGTAGATAGATCAGTGTAGCTATGGCTGAAATCGTCAGATTGGAGAGAATCCCTGTCTTGAGGGCTCCTTTCTTTTCTCTAGCCATGAATCTCATTGCCCAGAATGGAAGAACCCCAGCCATTAGCGTGAAGTAAACCATTACGTCGTTAATATTGAACCAAATGTCATATTCTGACTTGGAGGTGGCACGTGCTATCATAAGCTGAAAGACAAGCCCCGTTGCCACGCTCAGAATCTTGGCGGCGAATATGACAAAGCCTGAATACTCTAGTCTAATGTCCTTCTTTGTCAAGGGCCCACCCTTTGGCTTAAGCATAGTGACTAGGCGGATATTTAATGCTGTTTTTCGCTTGCCAAGTAGACCTTTCTCACGTCTTCCTGACTTCCGAAAAGATGGCATGATCAATGATCTGTGGTTAAGGACTAGCATGTTGGTCTGTTAGAACGGATTCCTGTCTTGGCTTTTGTTCTACTCAACCAATTGTATATTGGCATTAGTCTGTATTTCACCGGCAACGGAAGAGTGTCTTTGATTTCTCTGTGAAGGCCTAACTTGATGGCTATCCTGCCTTTTCTTGTTAAGGGCAAGTAGAAACGATTAAGTTTAAACTTGATGCAGCCGTTGCTTGTCTTAAAGCTGTCTAGGGATGGGTGGTTTCCCATTCGGCCGTACATGAGCCATTGGATCTGCATGCTTGCACAAATTTCGACTGCTTTTGCCACTAGCGCATTGTTTACTGCTTTGTCCAAGTACTTCTGTAGCGAAAGAATTTGAGATATGATGGTTACTTGGTTTCCATGAACAAGGTGTATGAAGCCTGCCAGTTCCTCTTCGAAATAGGCTCCGATATACGTGGAGTTTTGCGGTGACAACACGCTCATTTTCACGGTTTCCAGAGACGCGCCATAATGCGGGAATCCTCTTTCTTGGCGTATTGGTGTCTCATTATAGATTCTCCATACACCTTCTGCCAACTTCTCGCTTGGCTCAACTATAGTTGCCCTTATCCCGCTCTTAGTCGCCTTTCGTATCATGTTGCGCGTCTTTTTGCCTATGCTCTTTAACCATCCATCATAATTGGTTACTTCGAGAAGTGCAATGTTGTCGCTTGCCTTTACCCACGATCTTGGAGGATCAATGATCGGGCAACACCATTTCCTTTCGATGAACGTGAAGATGTCTACATTTCTTTCCTTTAGTCTCTTGATAAATTTCTCTGTCGGGGTTACGCCTTTCATGTACTCTTCTGCATCATTGGCCATAGTGAAGAATGTTTTCTTTCGGGTTACAAGCGTTTCCATTTCCTTATCTACATCGAGAATTCTTCTCAATGTCTTGTAGTAGGGTCCTCTGTGGTTAATTCTGCCTCTCTGAAAGAGCCATATAGGGTGAAAATGTATTACGTGTCCTTCGTGGATGTATTTCTCCACCAACTCATATGACTTTTCTGCAGGGAGAGTGTGGCATATGACGTCTAAGCTGGACGTTGTGAATTGATAAAAGGACTGCAGAGGGAAATCATCTGGAACGGCTGGTTTGCTTGCTTTCCATCTTTTCCACATTATTCTAGCAACCAGGCGGGCGGTTCCATGAATTGTATAGTAATATGCTTTCTTTCCAACGGTAATTTCTAGAAGCTCAAGTTCCTTCTTTGGGTCCTTTACTATGTGGAGCCCTATCTCGTGTCTATCGTTGTCAATCAATGATAGCAGTTCCTTGTCCGGAAAAGTCTTAGGAGTGAAGAACCAATGAGCTTTGGTTTCCTTTGATGACTCGTTGATCATTCTTGCGATTATTTTTGAATTTTTTAGGTAGTCGCGCCCCATTCTAATGCCCAGAGCTGTATAAACGAAGCTTCTGGCTCTCGAAGGATAAGGGTAGTCTACGTCAATCCTTATTTTTATCAAGGCCGGCTGCATCTGCCCTTTACTGAAACGCATGCTTTTCTATAAAACTCTTTACAAGTCTTGATCCTGATTAGGCGAGAGAGATGACGGTTGACTATTCTCTTCTGATCGAAGTCTGATGGAAGTCTATTCTTTCTTGGTCTATTATTGGTTGCCACCACTCAGTGTTGTGTTCATACCACTCTAGCGTTTTCCTTATTCCTTTCTCAAACTCAGTTTTGGGTCGCCATCCAATCTCCTGTATCTTGTTTGTATCCAGCGAATACCTTGAGTCATGTCCGGCTCTATCATTTACAAACTGTATCAGGCTATCCGGTTTGTTCATGAGCTTCAGGATAGCTTCCACGACTTGGATGTTTTTCAGCTCTTGGCTTGCTGCTATGTTATATGCTCTTCCGAGTTTACCTTCATGCAGAACTAGGTCGATGGCTTCACAATTGTCCTCAACATAAAGCCAGTCTCTAACATTGTCTCCAGTTCCATAGACCGGTATCTTCTTGTCTAACAGGGCGTAGATTATCGTCTTTGGAATGAGCTTTTCAGGATGCTGGTAGGGACCATAATTGTTCGAGGATCTTGTGATGACCACTGGCAGACCGTACGTTTCGAAATATGCTCGGCAGAGTAACTCTGCACTCGCCTTGGAGGCAGAATAGGGGTTTCTCGGGTTGAGTCTGTTCTCCTCCTTAGACTTGCCCTTCAGAATACTTCCGTAGACCTCGTCAGTGCTTATCTGCTCAAACCTTGAAATCCCAAGTTCTCTTGCCGTATCGAGCAGGTTGTAGGTCCCATACACGTCGGTAAGAACAAATGTGCCGGCCTCCAAGATACTTCTGTCAACGTGGGTTTCGGCTGCGAAGTTGATAATGTAGTCGCATCCTTTTGCGGCGTTTTCAACGTCTTTCCTTCTTGTTATGTCCCCTTCAATGAACGTTAACTCAGACAAAATGTCCTGTAGATTCTCTTTTCTTCCAGCATACGTAAGCTTATCTAATATGACTATTTCATAGTCCTGATGCTTTCTCACCATGTAGCGGACGAAATTGCTCCCTATGAACCCAGCTCCTCCAGTTATGAGGATCTTCATCGGTGTCACCCATGCTTAAGCCATGGTGCAAGTTTCCAGTCGTATGGGATTTTGTTCGTATCTGGAGGCAGTCTGTGTTCATCTGGCGCTTTATAATTGTATAGTTCTGTAGGTGTATTGAGAATCATTGCATAATCTTCACTTATAGTCTTGAACCCGTGCCATATTCCTGGTGGGATCACTATCAGAAGCAGATTTCTTTCGCCAATTGTGTACTCGTCTACTTTGCCCTTGGTTTTTGACTTCTCTCTATCGTCATATAACACGAGTTTTATCATGCCCTTGAGGCATGCTATGTTGTCAGTTTGTTTCTTGTGCATGTGCCATGCTTTGACGATATTGGGGTATGCTGCAGTCACGTATACTTGACCGAATTTCTGGAAGTGCTCCCAGTCGCTTCTCAGTATTTCTATTAGCCAGCCTCTCTCATCTGCTATTTGCCTAAGTTGGCTTGCGACAATTCCTTCGATCATGTTTTCATCTCAGAATACTATTCGCGAATTCTCGCCTACTATCAATTTGTGCCCTCTGGGGCCTTTTTTGCTGGTCACTATTTCAGAGTTCGCTCCTATTATGCTGTCGGTTATCCTTGCGTTGACTTCTATTGTGCAATTATCCATGACTATTGAGTTTTCAATTTCACCTCTTTTTATTCGGGCATCGTTTCCTATTGAAGTGTAAGGTCCGATGTAGACGTCGCCTTCTACTGTCGTGTTGTTACCTATGATAGCTGGCCCACGAACAATGGCTCCTTTCTTGATGCAGGCGTTCTTACCTATAGAGACACGTCCTTGAATGGATGTTTTGTCTTCAACTACCCCTTCGATCTTCTGTTCCAACTCGTCCAATACGAGTGTGTTTGCTTCGATTAAGTCTCCTACTGAGCCAGTGTCTTTCCACCATCCTCCAACGATTCTGTGACCCACCTTGTAGCCGTTGTCGAGCAGCAGCTGCAAGGCTTCTGTTATTTCGAGCTCTCCTCTCCATGATGGTTTTAGTTTCTTAATCATCTTGAAGATCACTGGTTTCAAGAAATATATGCCCGTCAGCGCATAGTTGCTTGGGGGCTTCTTCGGTTTTTCAACCAATCTAACTATGTTACCGTCTTTGTCAAACTCAGCTACTCCAAACTGCTGCGGGTCTTCCACCTTGCAGAGCAATATCATTGCATCATATTTTTCTCTTCCAAATTCTCTTACAAAACTTGATATGCCGCCTTTCAGCAAGTTATCGCCCAAGTATACGATAAAAGGAGAATCTTCCACGAAGTCTTCGGTCAGTCCCACTGCTTGAGCAATCCCAGAAGGGTTTTCCTGATCTATGTACTTGATACTCACGCCAAATTTCTCGCCGTTTCCGTAATGTCCTTTCACCTTTTCGGGCATAATGTTGCCCAATATTATTGCTATCTCCCGTATTCCTGAGCTGCAAAGGTCCTCTAGAACGTATTGTGACATGGGTTTGTTTGCCACAGGTATGAGCTGTTTCGGACCTGTATGCGTGAGTGGTCTGAGTCTTGTGCCGTGGCCGCCATGAAGTATCACGCCTTTCATTTATGTACCTCCTCCCTCATTTTGTTCAATCCTTCTGTTATGTCTAGCGGTTTTGCTTTCAGCTGCTTTTGTATCTTGTCTGTATTAAGGGAGGAGTCACTTGGTCTTCGTGCTTTCCATGTCGTCAGCTGGTTCATTTTTGTTGGCTTGATCAGGTGGGGGTCTAAGTTGAAAGCTTCGGCTACCTGCTTGGCGAACTCACATCGGCTTATTCTCTCGCTTCCAGACGCGTGGTATACTCCCTGCAAGTCTCTTCTTATTGATTCCATGATCATTTCTGCTAGATTCCTTGCATATGTTGGCGTGTTGTAATGGTCCTCAACCACCGATATTTCTTTGCCATGCTTGAGTTGGTTAACTATCCACGTTGCGAAGTTTAGCTTCGTGGGGTGCCATCCGTATAGAACACTAGTTCTTAAGATCGCGAAATCTGGGCAGTGATTGGCGGCTTCCTTTTCTGCCTCAAGTTTCGTGACGCCGTAATAGTTTACAGGATTTGGCTTATCACACTCCTTATAGTTCCCTCTTTTTCCGTCAAAGACGTAGTCAGTGGAAATGCAGATGAGCTTTGAGTTCGTTTTCTTGCATGCTATCGCGATGTTGCGTGTTCCTTCCACATTTACCTTCCAGGCATGCTCTCTTTGGCTTTCACATTTGTCCACGTTGGTTTCAGATGCAGTGTGGACTACCCAATCCGGTTTGAATCTTGCGAGAAGATCCATAACTTCCAGTGGGTTCGCTATGTCGAGTTTCCTCGAGTTCGGATGAAGAGGGTTTGTGTTGTGAAGAGGCTGAAGTACGTAGTCGTTCTTAGCCAGTTCGACGATTTCATTGCCTAGGAGGCCACTTGCGCCCGTAATCACCAATTTTCTGTTGTGAATGCCTGCCATCTTCTTCCCTCAGCAATCATGAATAGTATTATCGGCGGCCAATCCATTTTCTTCGTCTGGCCAAGCTTTTCTTTCATACTCGTTGTCTTGAAGGCGAATTTTGCGGCGCTGTTTTGTGACTCATCGCCCATATTCTGAGTGATAGAAGTCTCATCTAGCAGCTCTTGTGTTTCGGATGCCACTTCCTTCCGTCCAAGAGCCCCTTGAGATAGTAGTACCGCATCAAGGGATATATGTATGCAATACTCGGCTCTTTCAGCCTAATAGATGCCAGGAGGCCAGATGCTGGTGAGAGCACGAATCTCCTGACACCGTTACTTAGACGAGACCTCACATTGATCCGCGCGTCTATTTCTTTGTGCGAAGAGCTGTACCAATATTGTTGTTTCAATTCATGTCGCAGACCTTTCCTAAGGTGATCTGATCTGACGCTCAGGTCCACTTTCCATCTATATCCGCTTCTGGAGATCTCATAAGATAGCACCGTATCTACTCCAGCGCCACGCTCCAAGACAGGGAATCCACCGATCGATCTCATGATCTCTGTCTTGTAAATCGTATTATCCAGCGTCATGCCATAGACGTCGCTGCGAACATTGTATTCCTGGAGTTTCCTAAGCCCTAGAGGCTTGTCTATAAGCCGCAATCCTGAGGCAATAGCTACCTTCGGATTATCAAGCAGATGAGGAATCTTGTTGAACCAGACTGAGGACAAAAGCAAGTCCTGCTCGAAACTAGCAAAAAACGCTGTATCCACAAGGTTCAGAGCCTCGTTTGCTCCGTTGGAAATTCCGCCTCTGGAGTTAGTATGGATGGTCCAGTTGAAGTCTCTAGCTATCTTTCTAGTATTATCGACGCTATGGTCATCAATTAGGATCTTGTGGCAGACATTTTCACGTGGAATGACCGCATCTATTTGTCGTAGAACTTGAGCTAAGAAACGTTCTCCATCCTTCGCCCACATGACAATGTCCATTTTCATGTAATACTATCCCTTCTCTTCACTGGATAGCCACAAGCATCGCCATACATTTCTCGATTCGCGCTATTAAAGAGGATTTCGTGATCGTTCGGGATTAGCATTCAATAGCGCGAGCCAGCCTAACCGAAACCGACCCGAAGATTTTAAAAAGCTGGGCGTAGTGGAGCATCTGTAGTAGGTCCACTAGCCTATCACACTTATGGAGACTTGGCAAAAGCAAAAGCGGATTGAAAGGCAACTTGCGCGAATTCAGAGTGGCGGAGAATTTGAGGAATAATCTAATCAGAATGAAATGTCGGGTGAAGCTGCTCATCAGAGAAACTGGGGACCATCAGATCGCTTGTCAAGGGGATTATCGTTGACTAAGTATTGTTTGGAAAGAGGGGAGTATGCTTCTTGGCAGTGTTAGCGATTGGAGCTCATCCTGATGATGTTGAATTCGGTTGTTTTGGAACACTAGCTCGATTCTCGAAAGATTCAGAGATACATATCATAATATTGACATCAGGTGAAATTGGTGGACCGAAAAATACCCGAATTAGCGAAGCAGAAGAAAGTGCTAGACTGCTCAAAGCTAAACTTACATTCTTAGACTATCCTGATGGAAATATACCAGTAGATGGGGAGGTTGTTGGTAACCTTAGTAGTCACATCAAAGAGATCTCTCCACAAACAGTCTTTACTCTTTATCCTAATGACACTCATCAAGACCATAGAAATACTTCAAAAATCACCGTTTCAAGTTGCAGATTTGTTAAGGAGATATTGTTCTACGAAGTTGATACGACAGAAAAGGACTTCAAACCCAATGTGTTCTATGATGTCACAGATTATTTCATACTGAAAGAAAAGGCGTTGCTTTTTCATAAAACTCAACGTTCAAAACCGCCTTTCCAAAATCTAGAAGCGATTAAAGGCCTTGCTAGTTTCCGAGCATATCAATGTGGTTACAAAGCTTTGTTTGAAGCATTCTGTTTGTACAAGGATGTTAGAAGATGAAGAAAGTCTGCTTAATAACAGGTAGTTCCCGAGGTATTGGCAAGGGAATAGCCTCTGGCTTTGCAAAAGATGGTGAAAAGATCGTAATCAACTATCTCACTCATTATGATGATGCGAGAGAAACCGCAGAAGAGCTTGCTGAAACATACCATGCCGAAGTAGAAATCATTGGCGCAGATGTTTCAAAAGAAGAAGAAGTTATTCAGATGATTAAGAAAGCAGAACAAAGATTCGGGACGGTTGACATTCTTATCAATAATGCAGGAGTGCACAAGGACAGCGTTGTTTGGAAGATGAATACTGACGTCTGGAAAGAGGTAATAT